>NZ_JAKVCI010000022.1:0-29325 GCF_022447305.1 Prochlorococcus sp. ALOHA_ZT_50
ATCTATAACTCAGGGTAGAGCAGTAGGTGTAACACACTTCCTAGTCGGTGGTATTGCTACCACATGGGCCTTCTTCCATGCTCGCCTTTTCGGGCTGGGCTAATAACCTGAACTTCACCTTTTTAATTCAATGGCAACAAAATTTCCATCATTTAACCAGGGTCTAGCTCAGGACCCTACAACCCGACGAATATGGTACGGAATAGCTACCGCTCATGACTTTGAAAGTCATGATGGTATGACCGAAGAAAAACTTTATCAGAAGCTATTCTCTACACATTTTGGACATCTAGCAATAATCGCTCTCTGGGTAGCTGGTAACTTATTTCATATTGCTTGGCAAGGTAATTTTGAGCAATTTGTACTAGATCCAACTCATGTCCGCCCTATAGCTCATGCTATTTGGGACCCTCATTTTGGATCTGGCATCACAGAAGCAATGACACAAGCTGGAGCAAGCGGTCCAGTAAACATCGCTTATTCAGGTCTCTACCATTGGTGGTACACAATTGGAATGAGAACTAACGAGCAACTCTTCCAAGCTTCAATATTCATGAGTATTTTGGCTTGTTGGACTCTATTTGCTGGTTGGTTACACTTACAGCCAAAATTCAGACCTTCTTTAGCTTGGTTTAAAAATGCAGAGTCAAGATTAAATCATCATTTAGCTGTCTTATTTGGTTTTAGTAGTATCGCTTGGACAGGTCATTTGGTTCATGTTGCTATACCTGAATCAAGAGGTCAGCATGTAGGTTGGGATAACTGGTTAACAGTGCTTCCTCACCCTGCAGGATTAGCTCCTTTCTTTACTTTAAACTGGGGAGCTTATGCCCAAAATCCTGATTCTTTAGATCAAGTATTTGGAACAGCTGAAGGAGCTGGAACAGCAATCTTTACTTTCTTAGGTGGTCTTCATCCTCAAAGTGAAGCATTATGGCTTACCGATATTGCGCATCACCATATTGCGATTGGAACAGTTTTTGTAATTGCTGGTCATATGTATAGAAATACTTTTGGTATTGGTCATAGCCTCAAAGAAATTACAGAAGCTCATAATACAAGACACCCTAATGATCCTCATAAAGGTAGTTTCGGAATTAACCACGATGGAATATATGAAACTGTAAATAATTCATTACATTTCCAACTTGGACTAGCATTAGCATCACTTGGTGTAGCAACTTCTCTTGTAGCGCAACATATGGGTGCACTTCCTTCTTACGCTTTTATTGCCAGGGACTACACTACACAATCTGCTTTATATAGTCATCATCAGTACATAGCAATGTTCTTGATGGTTGGTGCATTTGCACACGGAGCTATTTTCTTTGTAAGAGATTATGATCCAGAATTAAATAAAGATAATGTATTAGCAAGAGTTCTTGGAACAAAGGAAGCTTTGATAAGTCACCTTAGTTGGGTAACAATGTTGCTAGGATTCCATACTCTTGGAATTTATGTTCACAACGATGTTGTTGTAGCTTTTGGTAATCCTGAAAAGCAAATTCTAATTGAGCCAGTATTTGCTCAATTCGTTCAAGCTGCTCAAGGTAAGATGATGTACGGCTTTAACGCTTTATTATCTGATCCTACAAGTTCAGCAAGTCTCGCTGCTAATTCATTACCAGGTAATCATTACTGGATGGATCTTATCAATAGACAAGATGCATTAAGTGCTTTCTTACCTATCGGTCCTGCAGATTTCTTAGTTCACCATGCTATCGCTTTAGGTCTTCATACAACCGCTTTAATACTTATCAAAGGAGCACTTGATGCTAGAGGAACAAAATTAATTCCTGATAAGAAAGATTTAGGTTATGCATTCCCTTGCGATGGTCCTGGACGTGGAGGTACTTGTGATAGTTCATCTTGGGACGCTATGTACTTAGCTATGTTCTGGGCATTAAATTTACTAGCATGGGTAACTTTCTACTGGCATTGGAAACACCTAGCAATTTGGCAGGGTAACGTAGCACAATTTAACGAATCAGGAACTTATCTAATGGGTTGGTTCAGAGATTATCTCTGGTTAAACTCTGCTCAACTTATTAATGGATATAATCCATTTGGAGTAAATTCTCTATCTCCTTGGGCTTGGATGTTCCTATTCGGTCACTTAGTTTGGGCTACTGGTTTCATGTTCCTAATATCATGGCGTGGTTACTGGCAAGAATTAATTGAAACATTAGTTTGGGCACATCAGCGTACTCCAATTGCTAACCTTGTTGGCTGGAGAGATAAGCCAGTTGCACTTTCAATTGTTCAAGCTAGATTAGTTGGACTAGCACATTTCACGATTGGAAACATACTTACATTTGGGGCATTTGTTATCGCATCCACTTCAGGTAAGTTTGGTTAAATTTCCCTTAAATAATTTAAATCACCACATTTGTGGTGATTTTTTTTGTTTAATTTTAATGTTCTAAATTAAGTTAAAATTGTGTAATTATTATTAGATATAAATGTCAGATATAAAACAATTAATTTCTATTATCGTCCCTGTTTTCAATGAAAGCGAGAGTATTGGTCTTTTATTGGATGAAGTTATAAATGTAATGTCATCTCATAAATTTAATTTTGAATTGATTGTTGTAAATGATGGTTCTAAAGATAATACTCATCAAGTATTAAAGCAACTAACTCTCAAAATTAAAGAATTGTCAGTAATTTCCCTTCGCAAAAATTATGGTCAAACTGCAGCAATGTCAGCTGGCTTTGATAATTCTAAGGGCGATATTGTTATTACTTTGGATGGTGATTTACAGAATGATCCAAATGATATTCCTTTATTAATTTCAGAAATTAATAATGGTTTTGATTTGGTTTGTGGTTGGAGGTTTGATAGAAAAGATAAATTAATTAATAGAAAGATACCATCAAAAATAGCGAATAAGTTAATAGCTCACGTAACAGGTTTGAAGTTGCATGACTATGGTTGCTCATTAAAAGCGTTTAAGAAAGAAATAATAGAAGATATAAAGTTATATGGGGAACTTCACAGGTTTTTGCCCGTTTTAGCAAATATTGAAGGTGCAAGAATCAAAGAAATTAAAGTAAATCATAGGAGCAGGCAATATGGATCTAGTAAATATGGAATTGATAGAACTTTTAGAGTTTTAATGGATTTACTAACTGTTTGGTTTATGACTAAATTTTTAACAAGACCGATGTATGGATTTGGTTTTGTTGGAATTATAAGTATTTTCTTTAGCCTTGCGATAAGTTCTTATTTGATAGTTTTAAAAATAATGGGTGAGGATATTGGAAATCGTCCGTTGCTGATGTTTGCATTAATATTAGGAATTGCTGGTGTTCAATTATTTAGCTTTGGATTATTGAGCGAACTTTTAATTAGGACATATCATGAAAGTCAAAGTCGTCCAATTTACAGAATTAGATCAATAAACAGTGCTAAGCAAAATTGATTGTTTACTTGAACTGTCTTATTAATAAAGCTGAAATTTCAACGACTTCAGGAGAAATATCTCTTAAGCCTTTTCGTAAAATTGGTAATGTTGATTTATCAGCCAATTCTTCCGCAATTTTTAATGCCTTTAATTTATTTTCTGTATCACCCTGAAAAAGACTAATCATTTTATTTCTTTGAGAATTTTTATAAAATACTGAGTACTTTTTTTCTTCGTGATTGTATAAATAACTATTTTTTTTAGATAGAAATTTATTATTACTTTTTTTATTTTTCTTTAATTTAATAGAATTTAAATTGCTTTGATTTATTAACTTTTTAAAGCTTCTTTTTTTAAAAACTAGAAGTAATATTCCTATAAAAATAATAAGTAAAATTGCGAAAAAATTTAACATGTAAAAAGTTAATAATTTTTATATCATCCAGTAATAAAATTAACATTATTTCGCTGATAAATACTAAAGTGTTTAAAGATGTTTAAAGAACTATGCCATCTGATTTACCAAGTCTTTTACCCTCAATTTTTGTTCCATTAATTGGTATAGCAATGCCTGCTGTTTTTATCGTATTGATTGGAAGATTAATTACAGCAACTGAATAAATTATCAAACACTAAACTATTAAAAAAATGAGCGACTTTCAAAAATCATTCTCTGAATCAACAAGTTCTATTAAGTTTGATGAGAAATACATAGATACTTCTGTACAACCAAATGATATTGGCGTAGCAGAACAATGGGCAGTAAAAACAGTTGCTGATCCTTGTGTTGGTAATTTAGCTACTCCAGTTAATAGTGGTTATTTTACAAAAGCCTTTATAAATAATTTACCTTTTTACAGAGAAGGTATTTCCCCTAATTTTAGAGGTTTAGAAACTGGAGCAGCTTTTGGATATCTTCTATACGGACCTTTTACCATGACTGGCCCATTAAGAAATTCTGAATTTGCTCTAACAGCTGGACTTCTCGCTACTATTGGAGCTGTTCATATTTTGACAGCACTTTTTGTTCTATACAATGCACCTGGTAAAGCACCTAATGTTCAACCTCCAGATGCGACTGTTAATAATCCGCCAAAGGACTTATTTACAAGAGCTGGTTGGGCTGATTTTACAAGTGGATTTTGGTTAGGAGGATGTGGAGGAGCTGTTTTTGCTTGGTTACTTGTTGGGACATTACACTTAGATACCATAATGCCAATCATTAAAAATATTTGGACTGCTGGTTAATTTCTAAATAAAAGAATAAGTAATATTTTAATTTAATTTAAAAATTTTAAGGTGAGCTCTATTAATTAACGTATAGTGCGGTCCCATCTATAATTTCTAACTACTCTTCCTGCCGAAATTAGTTTAGATTTATAATGCAATGAGATTTTATCATTAGACTTTTTTAGGGTATCTAATCCTATTCCATTTCTGCCAAAATCCATTCCAGAGCTATGGTAATAGAATCCGTCTCCTTTGTAGATTCCAATATGATCACATTTTTCTTCATTTCCAAAAAATAAAAGATCGCCAGGTCGTAGAGCCGCATACGATTCTTTGTAATAAAAAAGGTGCTTACAAAAACTTTTTATTTGAAAAGAGTCTCGAGGTATATAAATTTGATGCTTTAAAAAAGCAGTCTGAATTAATCCAGAACAATCAAAATTGGGTCCTAATGTACCTCCCCAAAGATATTCATTATTTAACTCAGATTGATCCTTGATCCATTTTAAAATTGAGTTAACTTTATCTTTTATAAAGAAGTGTTCATTTTCTAAACTGTTATTTTTTTTGAATTCGTATTTCTCAATAATTAATCCATCTAAATTTATCCAACAGACGTAACCATCTTCATATAGTTGAACTAGTATTCTTGAAAATTTATGGTTGTTTTGATAAATATTTGGATAAATAAGCCTAAAAATTCTATTTTTAAATATTTCAGTAACTAATTTATCTTCTGTTTCATTTTGATATCCAGAAATATTAACTTTTAATTTCCACCAAATAGTTTTTGAAAAATTAGTTTGTTTAAATAGTGAGATAGGATTTTTATAATTTTCCATACAATGTCCTTTTACTATTTAAGTAAAGAGATGGGTCTAGCCTTAAATGATATTTTAGGGAGAGCATGCTCTTATAATAAAGATTTTTCAAGAGAAGATATTTCGATAACTTGGATTAATTATAAAAGTGAAAATAAAAGTGTATTTAAAGGTTTTGGAACTGGCATTAATAACAAAAAAATGGTTTACCCTGCCAGCATAGTCAAGTTAGTTTATGGCCTTGCTGCATTTTATTGGATTAAAAAAGGAAGTTTATTATTATCAGATGAAATTATTGATGCTGTAGGGAAAATGTTGTCTTTCTCCAGTAATAATGCAACAAGCTTTTTAATTGATTTACTTACTGGAACAACAAGTGGACCTCGTATTGAAGGCGAATTATGGGAAAATTGGAAATACCAAAGAAGTATAATAAATGATTGGCTACATGATTTAAATTGGGAAGAATTGGTTGGTATAAATTGCTGTCAGAAGACTTGGGATGATGGACCATTTGGTCGTGAGAAAGAATTTTATGGATATGATAATAAAAATAGAAACGCTATGAACTCTGATTCAGCTGCAAGGGTTTTGGAGGAAATTATGATTCATATTGATTATCAAGAAAATAATTTAAATTTGCGAAGTTTTTTAAAAAGAAATTTAAATAAAGTTGTTCTTAAAAAGGATTCTCTTAATCAAATAGATGGTTTTTTGGGTGAAGGATTACCAGAAAGCATTAATCTTTGGAGTAAAGCAGGCTTAATGTCTGAAGTTAGACATGATTCAGCTTGGTGGATTAATAATCAATCTCTACAAACTTTATTAGTAGTTTTTTGTAATGGAGAAAAATATTCCAAAGATTCTTCCCTTTTACCGTTTATAGCAAAAGAAGTATACGATTTTAATAAGAGATATACTATTGAGGACTAAAGTGAATCTTCTAAGAAATTAGAATCTAATTTGTCAGTATAGGCTTCATAAGGTAGCATCATTACTTCTTCAAAATCTAAATCATTCATAATCCATTCTCTATATTCTGCTAACAAACTTTTTCTATCTTCATTATCTAATTCATAAATACGCAACGCTGTATCTTTAAAATTTTCTTTAATTAAATTTTCAATTTCTTTCCTCTTCATTTTATGTTAGTTCTCCTTCCAAAATTACTCTTCTTATTGTTGATAATGCAATTCCTGTTTGTGATCTGATTGATCGATATGAATATCCTTCATTACGCAATCTGATTACTAAAGATTCTTTTAAAGGACTTATTTTGGGCCTTCCTCCCAGATTATTTCCAGATAATTTTCTGCGTAATAGTTGTTCTTTTTTTCTTTCACCTAAACTTTTGTCTTCTAAATTATCTAATTCATATAAAATCTTAAAAATTGAAGAATTTGCATTAGAAGATTCATTAGCAGCAAAAAAACCAGTCAAAGTTCGCAATTTAATATCCTTATTAATAAGTTTATTTATTGTTATCAAACATTCTTTTTTATTTTTAAATGCTCGATCAAGCTGAGTTATTATTAATTGATCGCCTTTTGATAAGGAATTTATAGCTTTATTGAGTTGGGGTTTGATTTCTTCATCTAAACTTATAAATTCAGAGAACACTAAACTGCAACCCTCTTCCTTCAAAATTTTTATTTGCTCTTCTAAATATTCATATTCGTTATGAGTAGCTCTTGCATAACCTATTGCTTTAGAGTTTTTATTTTTTTCCGATAATAAAATACGTTTTCTTTTAAATTTAAAAGTCAATGTTTTATTACATATATTTTTTACTGTATCAAAAAATAATTAAAAAAACACTTTTTAGTACAAAAAAGTCAAATCATAATGATTTTTTTGATGTATATTAAAAATTTGTACGTTCTGATATCTGTATTAAAAATAACGTTATGAAATCTGATTCAATTTTAGTTAATGAAACAAGAACGTTGTGTAACGAGTAAATTTAATTAAGATTTTCTAAATTGCAGAAGGATTAGTTGAATTCATTTATTTATTTACTTCTGTTGAATGAGCTTCGTCTTTGAAATTATAAATAGTTAATTCATCTTGTTTTTAGTAAAATAAAATTACAGGTCAAGAAGATTTAATGTGACTAATAATCCTAATAGTTTAATTTCAAAACCTGAATGGTTAAGGGTCAAAGCTCCACAAGTTGAGCGAATTGGTAATACTGCAAATTTATTAAATGATTTAAATCTCAATACCGTATGTCAAGAAGCAAGCTGTCCAAATATCGGCGAATGTTTTGCTAGTGGAACTGCAACTTTCCTCATAATGGGTCCTGGTTGCACTAGGGCATGTCCATATTGCGATATTGATTTTGATAGATCTAAGAGAGACTTAGACCCAACTGAACCATATCGTCTAGCCGAAGCTGTTTTTAGAATGAAGCTTAAGCATGTTGTAATCACATCAGTTAATAGAGACGATCTTGAGGATGGTGGCGCATCTCAATTTTTTGAATGTGTTTATCAAGTAAGAAAAAAATCTCCTGAAACTACTATTGAGCTTTTAATACCTGATCTTTGTGGCAACTGGAAAGCGCTTGAAAAAGTTCTTGATTCAAATCCAAACGTTTTAAACCATAATATTGAGACTGTGTCTTCGCTATATAAAAAAGTAAGACCTCAGGGTAAATATGAGAGAACTCTTGAGTTGCTTAAAAGGACCAGAGAATATTCTCCCAAAGTTTATACAAAGTCAGGTTTTATGCTTGGTTTAGGGGAAAAAGATGAGGAGGTCTTAAGTCTTCTTAAGGATTTAAAAAGTAATTTCGTTGATATTGTTACTATTGGCCAATATTTATCTCCTGGCCCTAATCATTTACCTGTTCAAAGATTTGTGAGTCCCTCAAAATTTAATTACTTTAAAGTTTTTGGGGAAAAAGATTTGGACTTTATGCAAGTAGTTAGTTCTCCTTTAACTCGTAGCAGTTACCATGCTGAAGAAATTCAAAAACTTATGAAAAAGTATCCAAGATAGTCATTTTTATTTATTTGAATCTATCCACTCATTTAATTTCCATTCAACTAGATCATTTTTAATCATTGGATCATTCTTAATGATTTTTAGTGCATTTTTATAATTATTCATCTCAAGAATGAGTAATCCGCCGTCACCTGGCCTCTTTAACTCATCTACTAAAAAACCACTTTTTATATTAATTCCCTCTTTTTTTAATTTTTTTATCCAATCAATATGTTCGTTAATTATTTTTTGTTTTAAATCATGATTAATTAAGTATTCTTTTTTTATGATTTCAGTTTTTATAAAGAAAGGCATTTACATTTTCTTTATGCCAAGCATTTCTTCTTCGCTTGGGGGAACTATTAATTTGAAAGTACTCTTGTAATAAGACCAATTTTCAATTATTTTGGCAGCCTTTAAGCTATTTGTTTTTGCTCGATATTCTCTAATAATTTCCAATAAGATATCTTCCTGCTTTGATGAAGTTATTTTATGAATGCTAACTATTTCCTTGTTAACTTTATTACTTAAATCGTTCTTCTCATCGATTATAAAAGCTATTCCACCAGTCATGCCCGCACCAATATTCCTTCCTGTGGAACCTAGAATAACTACTTTCCCACCAGTCATGTATTCACAACAATGATCACCTGCTCCTTCTGTTACCGCTGTAGCACCACTATTTCTAACCGCAAATCTTTCTCCCGATTTTCCTAATGCAAATAATTTTCCACCTGTTGCTCCATAAAGACAAGTATTTCCTAGGATGACTTGTTCGGAGGAGATTTCATTTATTTTTGGTGGAATTATTGTGAGTATTCCTCCATTCATTCCTTTACAAACATAATCATTAGCTTCTCCGATTAATTGAACATTCATTCCCTTCAATAAAAAGGCACCAAAGCTTTGTCCTGCATATCCTTTGAAATTTAAGTTGAGTTCGCCATTGAAGCCAGTGTTGCCGTGAAGTTCTGCGATTTCGCCTGATATTTTCGCACAAACACTTCTATCTGTATTTTTTATCTCAATTTCTTTGGTTAATATTTCGTGATTTTTAATTGAATCTATAAATTTAGTATCAGACAAAAACTCGTCTTCTAATACAGAACCATTACTATGGGCAGTTTTTAAATGTTTTAACCATGATCTATCAGGGGTTGAGTGTTCATTTACTAAAGAAGAAAGATCAATATTAGAAGTTTTTGGAAGATCGATATTTCTTGCAGAAAGAAATTCTTGATTACCAATCAGTTCTTCCATATTAGAAACACCGATACTACTCATTATCTGTCTTACTTCTTCAGCAATATACAAGAAAAAATTGACAACATTTTCTGGAATACCTTTAAATCTTTTTCTTAATTCTTCTTTTTGAGTGGCAACTCCAACAGGACACTTGTTTGTATGACAAACCCGAGCCATTATGCATCCTTCAGCAATCATCGCTACAGAACCAAAACCGTATTCTTCAGCACCTAGTAAAGCTGCAATAACTACGTCCCAGCCTGTTTTAAGACCTCCATCAGTTCTCAAAATTACTCTTTCGCGTAAGTTATTCTCTAAGAGAGATTTATGAACCTCAGCAACACCTAGTTCCCATGGTAAACCTGCATGTTTAATAGAACTCAGGGGTGAAGCACCTGTACCTCCGTCATGGCCTGATATTTGAATTACATCTGCATTAGCTTTGCTTACTCCAGCAGCAATAGTGCCTATACCAATTTCAGAAACAAGTTTAACGCTTACTTTCGCTTTTGGATGAACTTGGTGTAAGTCGTGGATAAGTTGAGCTAAATCTTCAATTGAATAAATATCATGATGCGGGGGAGGAGATATTAAAGCTACTCCAGGTTTACTATTTCTTAGTTTTGCGATGTAAGAATCAACTTTTGGACCAGGTAATTGTCCCCCCTCTCCGGGTTTTGCACCTTGAGCCATTTTAATTTCGAGTTGTTTACCACTTCTTAGATATTCAGGTGTAACTCCAAATCTTCCTGATGCTATTTGTTTAATAGCTGAGCATGCGGTGTCTCCATTCTCTAAGCCTTTAATAAATGGCAACGTCGCTGACTGAGTATTTTCATCGATATCATTTAAAACATTAAAACGAGCTGGATCTTCTCCCCCTTCTCCACTATTACTTTTTCCACCAATTCTATTCATTGCAACTGCTAAAACTTCATGCGCTTCTCTGGATAAAGCACCTAAACTCATTCCTCCAGTACAGAACCTTTTGCAAATTGATTCAACACTTTCAACTTCCTCTAATGGAATACTTTTTCTTTTTGAATTAATTGTTAGTAAATCTCTAAGAGATGTTGTCGGTCTATTACTAATAAGTTTTTTGTAAGTTTCAAAATGATCGTATCCTGGCCCTTGTTTTACCGCTGAATGTAAAACTTTGGACATCTCTGGGTTATTGGAATGATATTCTCCATTATTTCTAAATTGTACAAATCCTAAAAATTCTAATTTCTTTAAATCGATCTCTGGATAGGCTTTCGTATGTATTGAAAGTGTTTCATTAGTTAATTCTTTTAATGTTATGCCAGCGATACGACTTGTTGTACCATCAAAAGCAATTTTTATTAAGTCAGATCCAAGGCCTACAGCTTCAAAAATTTGTGCACCATGGTAACTAGATAAAAGTGAGATGCCTATTTTTGAGAGAATTTTTCTTAGACCGTCTTCTAGAGCTTTTTTAATATTTTCTTGAACATCAACTATTGATAATGGATTTATTTTTTTGCTATCAATGAGTTTTTGTGTTTTTGGATGTTTTAACCAGTGTCTACCTGCTTCGAAGGTCAACCAAGGGCAAACTGCACTTGCTCCATATCCAATTAAACAAGCTAAGTGATGTGTGCTCCAACATTGACCGGTCTCAATTATTAGAGAAGCTTTTAGCCTGATTTCTTTTTTAAGAAGATAATGATGAATTGCTCCAACAGCAAGTAAAGGAGGTATAAAAGTCTTTTTAGGATTAATTCCCTTATCAGAAATGATAATTAAAGAGCAACCTTCTTTTATAGACAGCTCACTCTGTTTACAGATTAGTTTTAATTGGTTCTCTAAGCCTTGAATACCTTCCTCTAAATCAAACAAACTTGAAATTGTCTGAGATTTAATTTTTGATTTTTTGATGGAAATGAGTTCTTCCTCATTAAGAATCGGACTTTGTAAATGAACAAAGGGTTTAGCATCTTTAATTTCAAATGGTGTACATCTTTCTCCTAGATGCATCTCTAAACTCATTACAAGTTTTTCTCTCAGAGGGTCAATAGGAGGATTAGTAACTTGCGCAAATCTTTGCTTAAAGTAGTCGTATAAAATATGTGGCTTAGATGAAAGAACTGCTAATGGGATGTCGTCGCCCATGCAATAAGTAGGCTCTTTAGCTAATGAAGCCATTGAATCTAAGATAAGGTCATTATCTTCCGCTGAAAAACCGTATGCAGTTTGTTGTTGCAACAACTCAAGGTCTTTTAGTTTGCAGTCTTTAACCCATTCATTATTTTCAATTTTTATAGTTCTATTACTGAGAAGATTTTTATAATCATGCCTTTGAGCGGCTTCAGATTTTACTTCCCAATTTCTTAGGATTCTATTCTGATGAAAATCAACTGCCAACATTTGTCCCGGTCCTAATCGACCTTTTTCTATTACTCTTTCTTCTTCAAGATCTACTACTCCTGTTTCAGAACCCATTATTACAAAACCATCATTTGTGATTGAATATCTTGCTGGTCTTAGGCCATTTCTATCAAGCGTTGCTCCGACAAAATTTCCATCAGCAAATACAAGGAGTGCTGGACCATCCCAAGCTTCTTGTAGGCTTGCAGAATATTCATAAAAAGCTTTTATATACTCTCTCTCCTCAAGTTCTGGTTGATCTCTAAATGCTTCAGGAACAAGTTTTAATAATGAGTCAGTAATGGGCTGACCTGAACGAATATTGATTTCAAGGGTTGCATCAAGATTTGATGAATCACTTTTGTTTACATCTACAATGGGCTTAATTTCATTAGATAACTCTCCCCAAAAATCATCTATATGTGTTTCTGAAGCTTTAGCCCAATTAATATTGCCTAAGAGAGTATTTATTTCGCCATTATGACCTAAAAATCTCATGGGCTGAGCTAGTGGCCATTTTGGAAGTGTATTAGTACTAAATCTACGATGATAAACAGAAAATGAAACTTTAAAACTCTCTTCTTTTAGATCTTGATAAAACTCGGATAATATTTCAGAGCGAACCATACCTTTATAAACAACTGTTTGAGAACTTAGTGAGGCAAAATAAAATTCACAATCCCCAACATCGTTTTTGAAAGTTTCTCTTATTTTTTTCTCAATTCTTTTCCTTAATTGAAATAAAAGCCTTTCAACATCCTGATGATCTTTTTTATCTATATATAAAATCCACTGACAGATGAATGGAGCATTTGCTTTAGCTAAAGGACCTAAGATTTCATTATTAACAGGTACTGTTCTCCAAGATGTTTTGTTGACTTTTAATTTTTCTGCTTCTTCATCACATATTGATTTACATATTTCAATTTTTTCTTTTTTATTAGGCATAAAAACCATGCCTAAACCTCTATTAAATTCTTGAGTATTTTTTAGATTAATTTTCTCTTCTAGATATCCCCATGGAATTGAACATAAAATGCCTGCTCCATCTCCTGAGTCACTATCTCCTCCACAACCTCCTCTATGCTCCATGCAGTTGAGGCCCTTTAGAGATTGTTTAAGGATCCAGTTGCTTTCTATACCTTCAACATTTGCTACGAAACCAACTCCACACGCATCTTTCTCCCCAATTATTCCATTTGGGGAATAACTATCTTGATATGGGCCAACGATTCTTTTGATACTCTCTCCCATAGATTATTTAATTCTATTTAGTTATTTATGTATTTCTATTATAAAAATAAATATGAAAATAAATCTAAAGATAATGAATATTTACCAAATAATTTTAATTTGACAAATTTTAAAAAAAATATAATTAAAAACTTTTAGTTAGTGCTCTTAAAAGGTTATGATAGTTAAATGTTTATTTTTATCTAAGTTTTAATAGATGCCCACCATCTCACAATTAGTAGGTTCAGAAAGAAAACGTCTGACAAAGAAAACAAAATCTCCTGCATTAAAAGCTTGCCCTGAGAGAAGAGGGGTATGTACAAGAGTCTATACATCAACACCAAAGAAGCCTAATTCAGCTTTGAGAAAAGTTGCTAGGGTTAGATTAACTTCTGGTTTCGAAGTAACGGCTTATATTCCTGGGATTGGACATAATTTGCAAGAACATTCTGTAGTACTACTTAGGGGTGGAAGAGTTAAGGATTTGCCAGGAGTTAGATATCATATAATAAGAGGAACTTTAGATACGGCTGGAGTCAAAGATAGACGTCAATCCAGATCTAAGTATGGAGCAAAAGCTCCAAAAGATTAATTTGTAAACATCACTTTTTTAAAACATGTCACGTCGTAATGCAGCAGTAAAAAGACCAGTTCTTCCTGATCCTCAATTTAATAGTCGTCTTGCTTCAATGATGATTTCTCGATTGATGAAACATGGTAAAAAATCTACAGCTCAAAGAATATTGTCTGATGCGTTTTCTTTAATAAGCGAGAGAACAGGTGGTAATGCAGTGGAATTATTTGAAACAGCTGTAAAAAATGCTACTCCTCTTGTCGAGGTAAGAGCTAGAAGAGTTGGTGGTGCAACATATCAAGTACCTATGGAAGTTCGCCAAGAGAGGGGTACGGCTATGGCATTAAGATGGCTTGTTACATTCTCACGTGCAAGAAATGGCAAAAGTATGTCCCAAAAACTTGCTGGTGAGTTGATGGATGCAGCAAATGAAACTGGTAGTGCCGTTAAAAAAAGAGAAGATACTCATAAAATGGCAGAAGCTAATAAAGCTTTTGCACATTACAGATATTAATTTCATCAAAAGGTACTTAAGTAGTTTATTATTATTAAAGTTTGCTTTTAGGGTGAACTACACTTATCAAAAATTATTTTATTTGGAGCTTTAAAATTGGCACGCGACTTTCCCCTAGAACGAGTAAGGAACATAGGTATAGCCGCTCATATTGATGCAGGTAAGACAACAACAACTGAAAGAATTTTGTTTTATTCAGGTGTAGTTCATAAGATAGGAGAGGTTCATGATGGTGCTGCCGTAACAGATTGGATGGCTCAAGAAAGAGAAAGAGGAATAACTATTACTGCTGCTGCAATATCTACTAGTTGGCAAGATCATAGGATTAATATTATTGATACTCCTGGACACGTTGATTTTACTATTGAAGTTGAAAGATCAATGCGTGTCTTGGATGGAGTCATAGCTGTATTTTGCGCAGTTGGTGGAGTTCAGCCTCAATCCGAAACGGTTTGGCGTCAAGCAGATAGATACTCTGTTCCAAGAATGGTTTTTGTTAATAAAATGGACAGAACTGGTGCGGATTTTTTAAAGGTTAATAAGCAAATTAAAGATCGACTAAAGGCAAATGCACTTCCAATCCAGTTACCTATTGGTGCTGAAGGTGATCTTACAGGCATTATTGATTTAGTAGCCAACAAAGCATATCTTTACAAAAACGATTTAGGTACTGATATTGAAGAAGCACCAATTCCATCTGAAATGGAGGAGGAAGCTGCTGAGTGGAGATTAAAGTTAATGGAAAGTGTTGCAGAAAATGATGAAGAGTTAATAGAAATATTTCTCGAAACAGGAGAATTATCTGAAGAACAACTTAAAAAAGGTATTAGGGAAGGGGTTTTAAAACATGGATTGGTTCCAGTATTATGCGGTTCAGCTTTTAAGAATAAAGGTGTCCAACTTGTATTAGACGCTGTAGTTGATTACTTGCCAGCTCCAGTTGATGTGAAACCAATACAAGGTGTTTTGCCAAGTGGCAAAGAAGATGTTAGACCTTCAGATGATAATGCTCCTTTCAGTGCATTAGCTTTCAAAGTGATGTCAGATCCCTATGGGAAATTAACTTTTGTAAGAATGTATTCAGGTGTTCTTTCAAAGGGAAGTTATGTAATGAATTCTACTAAGGATGCTAAAGAGAGAATTTCTAGATTAGTGATTCTTAAGGCTGATGAAAGAGAGGAGGTTGATGAATTGAGGGCTGGGGATTTAGGAGCTGTATTAGGTCTTAAGAACACAACAACTGGTGACACTTTATGTAACACAGAAGATCCAATAGTTTTGGAGACATTGTTTATCCCTGAACCAGTTATCTCAGTAGCTGTTGAGCCAAAAACTAAAGGCGATATGGAAAAATTATCAAAAGCTTTAACTGCTTTGTCTGAAGAGGATCCAACCTTTAGGGTAAGTACAGATCCTGAGACAAATCAAACTGTTATTGCAGGTATGGGTGAGTTGCACTTAGAAATCCTTGTTGACAGAATGTTAAGGGAATTTAAAGTTGAAGCAAATATAGGAGCTCCTCAGGTTTCATATAGAGAGACCATTAGGTCTAGTTCTAAAGGTGAAGGTAAATATGCAAGACAGACTGGAGGAAAAGGTCAATATGGTCATGTAATTATTGAAATGGAACCTGCTGAAGTTGGTAAAGGTTTTGAATTTGTAAACAAAATTGTTGGTGGAGCTGTACCAAAAGAGTATATTGGTCCTGCATCTAATGGAATGAAAGAGACCTGTGAATCTGGTGTTCTTGCCGGTTATCCACTCATTGATGTAAAAGTAACACTAGTCGATGGTTCATTCCACGATGTAGACTCATCTGAAATGGCCTTCAAAATTGCAGGTTCCATGGCTTTTAAAGACGGGGTTAAAAAATGCAATCCTGTCCTTTTAGAGCCTATGATGAAAGTTGAGGTCGAAAGTCCTGACGACTTTCTTGGATCTGTAATTGGTGATCTCTCTTCCAGAAGAGGTCAAGTAGAAGGACAATCTGTTGATGATGGATTGTCTAAGGTACAGGCCAAAGTGCCCTTAGCCGAAATGTTCGGTTATGCCACTCAACTCCGATCAATGACTCAAGGTCGGGGTATATTTTCAATGGAGTTCGCAAATTATGAGGAAGTTCCTCGTAATGTTGCTGAAGCTATCATTTCCAAGAATCAGGGCAACTCCTGATCTCTAAACTAAAACACTCTTAAACCCTCGATTCTTTAATTCAAAATGGCTCGCGAGAAGTTCGAAAGAAACAAACCACATGTCAACATAGGTACTATTGGCCATGTTGATCATGGAAAAACAACACTAACAGCTGCTATTACAAATGTATTAGCTAAAAAAGGTCAAGCTCAAGCTCAAGACTATGGAGACATTGATGGTGCTCCTGAAGAAAGAGAGCGTGGCATTACCATTAATACAGCTCATGTTGAATATGAAACTGAAGGCAGACATTATGCTCATGTCGATTGCCCAGGACATGCTGATTATGTGAAAAACATGATCACAGGGGCCGCCCAGATGGATGGAGCTATTCTAGTTTGCGCAGCTACAGATGGTCCTATGGCTCAAACAAAAGAGCATATTCTTTTAGCTAAACAGGTTGGAGTTCCTGCTCTTGTAGTTGCTCTCAATAAGTGCGATATGGTCGATGATGAAGAAATTATTGAACTTGTCGAAATGGAAATTAGAGAACTGTTAGATAGTTATGACTTCCCTGGAGATGACATTCCTATAGTTCAAGTTTCAGGTTTAAAAGCTCTCGAAGGTGATTCTACTTGGGAATCAAAGATTGAAGAATTAATGAAAGCAGTTGATGCTAGCATTCCTGAACCAGAAAGAGAAGTTGATAAACCATTCTTGATGGCAGTTGAAGATGTTTTCTCGATTACTGGTAGAGGAACTGTTGCTACTGGAAGAATTGAGAGAGGTAAAGTTAAGGTTGGAGAAGAAGTAGAAATAGTTGGAATAAGAGATACAAGATTAACAACTGTTACTGGAGTTGAAATGTTCCGAAAACTTCTTGATGAAGGTATGGCTGGCGATAATGTTGGTTTACTTTTACGTGGTGTCCAGAAAGAAGATATTGAGAGAGGAATGGTTCTTGTGAAGAAAGGATCTATTACCCCTCATACTCAGTTTGAAGGAGAAGTTTATGTTCTCAAAAAAGAAGAGGGCGGAAGACATACTCCTTTCTTTGCAGGATATAGACCTCAGTTCTACATCAGAACAACTGATGTGACAGGTCAAATAACCGCATTTACCTCTGATGATGGCTCTAATGTTGAAATGGTTATGCCAGGAGACAGAATTAAGATGACTGGAGAATTAATTTGTCCAGTAGCTATTGAACAAGGTATGCGATTCGCTATACGTGAAGGTGGACGTACTATCGGTGCTGGAGTTGTTTCTAAAATTCTCAAATAATAAATTTGAATTTTAAAAATTTAACCTCAATCATCTAATATAGGTTTATGGATAAGGGTCATTTTAATCAATGACCCTTCACTAGAAGTTATTTGAAACTATGACTGCATCAATTGCACAACAAAAAATAAGAATAAGGCTCAAAGCATTTGATAGAAGAATGCTTGATTTATCTTGCGACAAAATAATCCAAACTGCTGATACTACTTCTGCCTCAGCAATAGGTCCAATACCTTTACCTACAAAAAGGAAGATTTATTGTGTCCTAAGATCACCACATGTTGATAAAGATTCTAGAGAGCATTTTGAAACAAGAACACATCGAAGAATAATAGATATCTATAGTCCTTCTGCAAAAACTATTGATGCTTTAATGAAACTAGATCTCCCTAGTGGTGTAGATATAGAAGTTAAACTTTAATAAATCCCGAAACCGCCCTAAATTGATTAGTATAAAAAAAATGAAATGAGGTTTAAATGGGAGAACTCTCAGTAAGGGAATTACCTTTATTTCCTTTGCCAGAGGTAGTCCTTTTTCCTCAAGAAGTATTGCCTTTACATATTTTTGAATCGAGATATAGGATTATGCTCCAATCTGTTCTTGAAAGTGATTCTATGTTTGGAGTTATCAAGTGGGATCCAACTACTAAAAGTATGGCTAACGTTGGATGTTGCGCACAAATTATAAAACATCAAACTGCAGAGGATGGGAGAAGTAATATTATCACTCTCGGCCAACAAAGATTTCAAGTCTTAGAAATTACCCGTTCGACGCCATTTTGTTCTGCGATGGTTAGTTGGATTAGTGATGATAATATTGATGACTTTCAAAAATTAGATTCTCTAAAAGATTCAGTAAAAGAAGCACTTAGTGATGTTATTAATTTAACAAGTAAATTGACTAATACAAAGAAAAATCTACCTGATAAATTACCTGACAACCCAATGGATTTATCATTTTGGATAGGAGCTCATTTGGGCGGTCCTGTTGCGGAAGAACAGCAAAGACTTCTTGAAGAGAGAAATACTTTTACCCGTTTGCAAAGAGAATATGAAATGCTTGATCATACAAGAAAACAACTTGCAGCAAGAACAGCATTGAAAGAGAGTTTTCCTGATATAAAAGAAAATTAAATGTTTGAATTATTATTCCCTTTTTTTTTAATATTGTTATTGTTTCTAGTGCTAGCAATAATATGGAGAAAAAATGCTAGAAAATATATTTCTTCCGGTACAGTAGCTTCTGCATATGATGCTTGGACCCAGGATAAATTACTTGAGAGATTATGGGGAGAACATATACATTTGGGTTTTTATCCCTCAGGGAAAAAAAATATTGATTTTAGAAAGGCTAAAGTTCAGTTTGTTCATGAATTAGTCAAATGGAGTGGTTTAGATAAATTACCACAGGGATCCAGAATACTTGATGTAGGTTGTGGAATAGGGGGAAGTTCTAGGATTCTTGCAGAATATTATGGGTTTAATGTCACTGGCATTACAATTAGTCCGGCTCAAGTTAAAAGAGCAAGAGAACTTACTCCTCATGGGCTAAATTGCAACTTCCAAGTTATGGATGCTTTGGATTTGAAATTTGAAGATGGATCATTTGATGCAGTTTGGAGTGTTGAGGCTGGTGCACACATGAATGATAAAACTAGGTTTGCAGATGAAATGCTGAGAACTCTAAGACCTGGAGGGTATTTCGCTTTGGCTGATTGGAATTCGAGAGACCTCGGGGCATACCCCCCATCATTTTTTGAAAAGTTAGTTCTTAAACAATTACTTGAACAATGGGTACATCCTAATTTTATTAGCATTAACGAATTTAGTAACATTCTTAGAACTAACGAAAATAGTTCAGGAAGAGTTATTTCTGAAAATTGGAATTCCTATACAAATCCTTCATGGTACGACTCCATTATTGAAGGCATTCGAAGGCCCTTCGCAATTTTGTCACTTGGCCCATTTGCGATAGTGAAGTCGATTAGAGAGATTCCAACAATACTTCTCATGAATTGGGCATTTAGAAAAGGTTTAATGGAGTTTGGAGTTTATAAATGTAGAGGATAAATTAATCTAGTTCAACATTTTCAGAAAAATAATTTCCAAAATCTACAAAATTCTTGCAAAGTGGCTTTAACTTATTTTTTAATTCAAGAAAATTTTTAATGTTATTTTGATTATTGATTTCTAAATCAATATAAATTATGTATTCGCCTAATTCTCTTTTTGAAGGTCTCGATTCAATTTTACTCATATTAAATCCAAAATCTGCAATATAATTTATAGCTTTAAGCAAAGCACCAGGTTTATTTGAAATTAATGAGAAAGCAAAACTGGCAATATTAGCTAAATTTGAATTTGATTCCTTGCTCAATAAAACAAATCTAGTGCAATTACCTGGAACATCATTAATAGGAAAGGCTAATTCTTTAAGTCCTTCGATTTGAATTAATGATTTTGAACCGATAGCAGCTCTGAATTTACTCCCCTTGATCATATTGACAGCTTCTGATGTTGAATTTGTTGGGAGAGGAATTGCATTTGGAAGATTCTCAGATAACCATTCTGAACATTGAGCTAATGCTTGAGGATGAGATAATACTTCTGAAATGTTTGAAAGTTCTCCATCACTAATTAATGCATGTTTTATAGGTAAAACAATTGCTTTATTTATAAAAATTTCAGGAAATTTCCAAAGGGCATCTAGAGTAGCTGTAACTCCCCCTTCTACAGAATTTTCTATAGGGACTACAGCAGCATCACAATTGTTGTACGCTATTGATTTAATGACCGAATGTAACCCATTACATGGTACAAATATAGGTGTCTGAAAATTGGCAAGCTTTGATAATATATGAGCTGCTTTTTCTGCGTATGTTCCTTTAGGACCTAAATATGCAACTTGTTTGCGCATGATTAATTGTAAGAAAAAAAGAGATCAAATAAGCATTGGAGGAATATAGAAAATGCTATTGTCTTTTGATGCTAAACAGAAACTAAAGCTTTCTGTAACACGTAATAAAGAATATCTTTCTAAATATCTTTTGGAAGAAGAAAGAGTTGTTGGAGCAATGCTTGACTCCAAAAAATTAGTACCAGAAGGAGTAGGTAGATATAAGTATACAGTAACAAGTTTTAAGGTTTTTCAATTAGATATTAACCCTGTTGTCTCAATTGCGGTAGAAAATAAAGATGGAATTTTAAAAATGAGTGCCCTTGAAAGTACATTGGATGGTTTGGGGATGATAGATGATTTTAATCTTATTTTGAAAGCGAATTTGGAAGCAACTGATATTGGTTTAGAAGGTGAGGCGCTTCTTGGGGTATCTGTAAGCCAACCCCCTCTACTGAAGCTGGTACCAAAGAAAATTTTGGAATCTACTGGTCATTCGGTATTAAATGGGATTCTGTTGGGTATAAAGTCAAGGGTTCAACAGCAACTAGTAAAAGATTTTTTAGATTGGTGTGAATTAAATAAGATTTGATTTTTTTAAAAAACTTTTCCTATGAAGTTTAGTTATTCCATTTTTTTTGATTAATGAAAGATGCTCTCTGGTTCCATAACCTTTATTTTTAAATATCAAGTATCCTGAGTATTTTTTTTCTAACCTCTCCATTAGATTGTCGCGAGAAACTTTGGCAACTATGCTTGCTGAAGCTATCGAGATAAACTTTGAGTCTCCAGATACTATGTTTTTCTGAATTCCGTTCCATGGCCTTAATAATAAGGGGCCATCAATTATTAATTCAGATGGCTTTTCTTTTAATTTTTTTAAAGCTCTTATCATTGAAAGTTCTGTCGCAACTCTGATACCTAACTTATCTATTTCTCTAGCCGAAGATTGCCCAATTCCATAATCTGAAGAGAGTAATAAAATTTTTGGTAAAAGTAATTTTCTTTTTTTGGGAGTTAGTTTTTTACTATCTGTTACTCCAAATTGTTTCAAGATGAATTTATTCTTTTCAGTCAATACTACAACTGCTGAAAAAACTGGACCAAAAATTGCTCCCCTTCCAACTTCATCTATTCCAACTTCGAATACTTTATTCAATGCTTGCTGAAGATCTTCTTCTTTTTTTTCTTGCATTGTTTAGCTCATCTGTAAGTTCAATTTCATCCTTTTTATCTGTAAATACAACTTCATTATTTTCATTAGTTTTATTTGTTGATTTATCTTTAGAATTTGCATTTGCTTCAATTTTAATTTGAATCTTTTCTTCTCCCGATTTTGAGATTTTTTTAATTTGTTTTGCTTTTGTTTTTTTATTATCTAAGGGTTTTTCCGTTTCTTTATTACTTTCTTTTAAACGCACAAAATTATTGCTGGTGAGATATTCTTTACCTAACTTTATAAGTGGATTAATACCTAATTGACTGAAAACAATTTTTTCTTCATTAGTAAGATCAACTGTTATTATATTTTTTTCTTTTGAATTTGATTGGTTCAAATTATCATTATCATTTTCTTTTTTATTAGAAGAATTCTCTTTACTTAGGTCTTTGGAGTTAATTAATTCCTTGTCAATTATTTTTTCCTGCTCATCAGTTGATTGATGTATATCTGAGGATTTTAGATTGTTTGATTGATTAGATTTATTTTCAACATTTTTAATTTTTAAGTTAGAAATTTCGTGATTTAATATATTTTCTACATGTCCGGTACCATCGCATGTAGAACATTTTTTACCGAATAATTCATATATATTTTGACCTTGTCTTTTTCTGGTTAACTCTACTAAGCCTAATTCAGTAAGCTGAGCTATTTGAGGCCTAGCAGAATCATCTTTTATTGCTGAGGTAAAATGCTCAAGTAACTGAAATTGATCTCTTCTAGATTCCATATCAATAAAATCTACTACTATAACTCCACCAATATTTCTTAATTTCATTTGTCTTGAGATTTCAACTGCTGCTTCGCAGTTTGTCCACAAAACGGTTTGTCTTGAGTTGGCGGATCTTGTAAATGATCCAGAGTTTACATCGATTACTGTTAAAGCTTCAGTAGGTTCGATAATGATATAACCTCCCGAAGGAAGATCTACTCTCGGCTGGAGAGCTTTTTGAATTGTTTTCTTAATTTCGTACTTTTCGAAAATATGTTGGTTTAAACTGTTATCGTGAAATTCAATATCTATATCAGATTCATAATTTATTAAAAAATCTTTTGCCCTTGCAACTGAAAATTTACTATCAATAATTATGCTTTTAGTTGATTCTTTAATATGATCTCTTAAGATCTTAAGAGAGAAATCATCATCTCTTTTTATTAAATTTGGCGGATTAGAAGCTTCAGAAACTTTTAGTACATTTTCCCATTGTTGAATTAATTGTTCTAAATCTTCAATTAGAAGTTCTTCTTTTATTTTTTCAGCCTCTGTTCTAAATAACAAGCCTGTGCTGGGTGGTTTTATTAAAACCCCAAGAGCTTTCAAACGGCTTCGTTCTGTTTCTGTATTTATTTTTCTTGAAATATTTACTCCTTGGCCATATGGCTGTAATATCAAGTATTTTCCTGGGATTGAAATACTTCCGGTTAGTCTGGGACCTTTAGATCCTGTGGGTTCCTTTATTACCTGTACTAGAACTTTTTGTTTTGGTTCTAGTAATTCAGTTATTCCAAATGTCCCTTTTTTAAGTCTTAGTGGACCTAAATCTGAAACATGGATGAATCCATTTTTCTCACTTTCACCAATATTTATAAAAGCGGCATCAATGCCAGGGAGAACATTTTCAACTGTTCCTAAAAAAATATCGCCAATTTGATATTGACCTTGTGCGACGATTAATTCATCAACTCGATCATCTGTGAGTAGTGCTGCAATTCGAGCCTGCTCAGCGATGATAATTTGCTGAGACATATAATTGATTCTGAATGATTTGGATTTTGAAAATCATCTAAATTAAAGAATTAGATTTTATCTTTTAATAAAGCAAGTTTTTTATAGCTTTTATTTTTTACTTTTTAAAATTAATAAAGTTAATAGTGATTGAATTCTGCTATTTATAAAGCTTTAAACGATTTTCAAACTAATTGAAATTGAATTCATAGCTATGATTATCTCTTAAATTAACCATAACTAAAATAATATTAACATCTAATCACCACTAAAGCACGTTGATACATTATTCTAATATTGGTGAAATTTTTTATCTAAAGTGGTTCAAGTAAACGAAAATTATTTAAAACTCAAAGCAGGCTATTTATTCCCTGAAATTGCTAAAAGGGTAAAAATATATTCTCAATCAAATAAGAGTGCTGAAATTATTAAGCTTGGCATAGGAGATGTTACAGAACCATTACCTAGAGCATGCATAGAGGCTATGGGTAAAGCTTTAGATGATATGGGAACAACAGATGGTTTTAGAGGTTATGGACCAGAACAAGGTTATTCTTGGCTCAGAGAAAAAATATCTGAGCATGATTTTATTTCGAGAGGCTGTCAAATTTCACCTGAAGAAATCTTTGTTTCAGATGGTTCTAAATGCGATAGTAGCAATATTTTAGATATTCTTGGCAAAGATAATTCAATTGCTGTAACAGATCCTGTTTACCCTGTTTATGTAGATAGTAACGTTATGACAGGCAGAACTGGAGATGCTCTTGAAAATGGTACTTATCAAGGATTGACATATCTTGCAATAAACGAGGGGAATAACTTTCTGCCAGAACTACCTGAAAAAAAAGTTGATATTTTATATCTTTGTTTTCCTAATAATCCGACTGGAGCAACGATTAATAAAGCAGAATTGAAAAAGTGGGTTGACTATGCTCTTCAAAACAAATCTCTAATACTTTTTGATGCAGCTTATGAAGCATTTATTCAAGATAATGATATTCCACATTCAATATATGAGATTGAGGGAGCAAAGGATTGTGCTATTGAATTTAGATCTTTTTCAAAGAATGCAGGATTCACTGGAGTTAGATGTGCTTTTACAGTAATACCTAAAAATCTCAAAGGTTTGAGCTCAACAAATGAGGAAATAGACTTATGGCCTCTTTGGAATAGGCGACAATCTACAAAGTTCAATGGAGTAAGTTATGTGGTTCAGAGAGGAGCAGAGGCTGTTTATTCTCTTGAAGGGAAGAAACAGGTGAGAGGTTTAATTGATTTTTATATGGAAAATGCAAAAATCATGAAAAATAAACTTCAGAATGCAGGATATAAAGTTTATGGTGGGGACAATGCTCCTTATATCTGGATTAAAGTTCCAGATCAAATGACATCTTGGGACTTTTTTGATTTCCTTCTCCAAAAAGTTAGTGTAGTGGGAACACCTGGGAGCGGATTTGGATTAGCAGGAGAGGGTTATTTTCGCTTGTCAGCATTTAACTCACGATCAAACGTCCTTGATGCAATGGAAAGAATAATTAATATATAATTATTAGTACAATTTAAACTCTAATAAATTTAATGCTATCTATAAAGTTAGAACAAAGTGTAAATAATAATTCAGCAGTGATTGAAAAGAAACCTGCTGAATTAAAAAATAAATCTCCAAAATATAAGGTTTTACTTCATAATGACCCAGTTAATTCTATGGAGTATGTCACTATTTCACTGCGAGAAGTTGTTCCGCAATTAAGTGAACAAGATGCTATTGCAATAATGCTTGAAGCACACAATACGGGCGTGGGTTTAGTAATTGTTTGTGATTTAGAGCCAGCAGAATTCTACTCAGAATCATTAAAATCTAAAGGAATTTCTAGTTCAATTGAGAAAGAGGATTAATAACGGTTGAATTTATTATTTAGAGTGAGCTAATTTCCTTTCTGATAAAGGACGGACTTTTAGGGATTCTTTTAAGGAAGACTTTCCATATTCTCTCTCAAGAATGTCGATAACTGTTTTACCAAATTCGTCTTCTGGATTATCAAAAGCTTCTAAGCAAACCTGACCAAGTTTTTTCCCTAGTGAGCCTGGATTCCAAAGAAGTTTTCTCGCTGTCCAGGGCATCATGCTCATTGGATTATAATTTGGCTTCAAAATTTTATGTTCCAAGGCGTACTTCTCAAGAAGAGTGTGAGGTTGCAAACCTATAAAGAATATAGCTGGATCAACTAAGCCTTTACCAAAAATATTTTCTAATTCTCTATGGTAAGCAATTGTTTGTCTTATGGTGCTGGGCGTTTCATCAAAAACATTAAATGAATAATTGACTGAAACATGATTCTTGAAACCTGATTTGACTAGCATTCTGCAATTATTTAATACAGTTTCAAGGTCATACGCTAATCTCATTTTTCTAACAAGTTCTTGAGATCCCGAGGTGATACCTATTTCAAAATAGCTCATACCTGTATCAACCATAAGCTGAGCTAGCTCAGCATCAATATTATCTGCTCTGATGTATGCAGCCCAATTAATATCGTCCCAGCCTTGGTCCTTAATTGCTTGCAAAAGTGTTTTTGCATCTTCAATATGTTTTTTGGCTGGAATAAACTGTGCATCTGTGAACCAAAATCCCCTTACTCCAAGATCATATAATTGCTTCATTTCTTTGATTACTTCGTTAACAGGATTAACGCGAACCTGCTTCCCCTCCACAACTGTATAAACACAGAAACAACAATTATGAGGACAACCTCTTTTTGTTTGTACCCCTACGTAATAATCGCCACCTTCTATATACCAATCGAATTCAGGCCATATTGATTTAATATATTTATAGTTGCAGGCAGTTTTAACAGTGCCTGAAGGTTGTTCATGTATTAATTTGTTCCGAGGTTTTTGTCCAGCAATGTAACATCTTTCTTCCTCTATTGAATCTCCTCTAATGATTTTTTCTATGAGATTTTCTCCCTCTCCAACTGAAATAACAGTTCCTTTTGGGAGTAGATTTCCCAATTGTTCATAGAAGACACTAACAGCCCCACCTCCTAAAATTACTTTTACATTTTTATTGTATTTTTGTGCTCTTTTTAGTCCCATCTTGACTAAAGAAGTATTTCTATATATTTCTCCATAATGAGATGCAATTAATTTTAATCCTCCCCAAGAACCTCTAATTTTTTTAAGGATATTTTTTGAGTAGAAAACTTCAAAAGAGTTTTGTAGGGGATTTCCACTTCTACCATCAACAGGTGCATAAATTTGTATATCTCTCCATGAAAAAATGATTAGATGTGGTCTAAATTGATCAATTTTTCTAGCTAAATATTTGGAAACTTTATTAGATGGAATTATTGCTAGATCAATGAATTGCTGCTCTAAACCTGGAAAACATTTATGAATATGGTCTGCTAAATAAATAGGTCCTATTGGAAATATTGGATTACATGGCAATCTTACAGTTAGTATTTTTCCATAGTGCTTTCTTTGGTAATTTTTTTTATTTAATTTTTCGAACTTCAAATTAAAATTCATGTCATGAAATTTAATGAATTTATTTCTTTTAAGAATCTAACTACTTTATTACTAATTTGGAGAAATTAAAAATCCTAAGAAAATACTCGCGAAAATTTTATTTAATTCAGATATCAGAAATCATATAAATCCAGCATACTTTGAGAAGTTTTAATCCATCTATCCATCTAGATATATTTGGTGCTCCAGATTTTCTAGCGTAATATCTAACAGGATAATTTAGTATTTTAATGTTATTGTTCGCAGCTTCAAATATTATTGTAAAGTCTCCAAATGGGTCAGACTTGGAATCCCAACTTCCGTTTTGTTTCATAAGTTTAAAGAATTTTCTTGAAAAAACTTTTGTTCCACAGAGTGAATCTGATACAGGCTTATTTATGAGAATTGATAGAAAAATTGCGAAGAGTCTATTTCCTATATAATTTGCCCATCTCATCGCATCTTTTTCCATTGGAAAAGTTGTGCGGGCGCAATTAATTAGGATATTTTTATTTTTGGTTGATTCCATAATTGCTGCAATACTGTCATCAATATCTACAGTAAAATCACTATCAATTATGGCGAGGGTCTCACCTGAAGAAATATTAAATCCCTCCACGACTGCATTTTTCTTCCCTTTAGAAGTTTGTTTTAAAAGAGATATCTTGAAGAAATTTGAGAAATTTTCTTTTAATTCTTTCAAAATGTCATATGTATTATCATTGCTATTACCTTCAACAAATATAATTTCTAATTTATTGGGTATATTTTTGAATTTATTTAAAGCATTAATTAAAAGTTCTTTATTACCAGCTTCATTTCTTGCAGGAATTACTATTGATATTAAATGTTCAGAAATATTTTCACTATATTTATAAAAAACTATTTCGAGTTCATAGGCGAGTTGTTTTATGATTGGTATTTTCCGAAAAATATTTTTAATAGATTGTGGAATTACCTTAGTGGGCATAGGAGTTAGTTTTTTTGCTTTCCATCTAATTGATCTGTAGTTATAAATTTCTGCTAGAGATTCAATATCGCATAAAGTTATTCTTGCTTTGCTAGTAGTTTCTCTAAAAATTCTTGAATCTAATCTTAGCCATCTAGTGATTGGCTCCCAAGTATTACCACGGACTTTAATAGAAATAAATTCGTTATTGTCTTTGAATAATTGATGAAGTTTATTATTAGTTAAATTCCAACTATTAACAGATCTCATTATTAAAGATTACAAACGACATTCCATTATATATGGATTATTTACTTTTTTAATATTAATTTCCATGGATTTAAAACATCATTTTCGTATATCACTTCAAAAGAATCATCATTATTTTTTATTGTTTTAAGGTCAGTTGTCCATGCTAATTCAGATTTTTTTAACTGATTAATACTTTCTAATCCCCTACCTAATTTAGGAGTTGATAAAGAAATCCTTATGATTTTTGATTGCGATCGAGAGTTGTTGATTCCTTTTTTATCAACCATGATCGTTTGATTTTTTACTAAATCAAGGGATGAAACATATTCCATTTTCTCTCTTAGTTCTCTAGATCTATCAGTGAATAAACCTGATTGCAAAATAAATGAAGTGAATAAGTAAGGCCCAATTATGAGAGTTATTAATATTTCTTTGAACGAATTTTTATGTTTTATTAATGACCAAGATAAGCCGAAAGATAATAATCCAAGAATTATAAATGTATTTTCCTTTGTATTAAAGTTAATTGAATCTTTAAAGAAAAAATAATATGTGAAAGTTAGAGCAAATATAAATAATGGAATTATTTTTGAAGTCATAAATATAAAAAATCGACTATATCTATAAGAATTGAATAAATATTTTATTCCTACATAAGTATTTAATGAAAAAATAGATGAGATTTGTAGAGTATAGTAGGGTGTTTTTGTAGAGAAAATGCTAAGGGTCGCTACTAAAATTAAGGGAAAAAAAGCAAGTATATATTTATTCTCTTTACTTTGAGAAATATTGTATATTGTGCCAATAATTGCGAAAAAACTCCATGGCAGAAATGTTACGGGTACATTCCAGAAATAATAATAGAAAGGATTTGTGAAATTATTTTTACTTGATAGAACGTTAAACTTTTCAAATAAGTAAAAAATAATATTTTTGTCTAAATACTGTTTTATAGA
>NZ_JAKVCI010000023.1:0-25964 GCF_022447305.1 Prochlorococcus sp. ALOHA_ZT_50
TGTTTATTTTTATCAAAATATAAAATTTTTCTATTTTTCTCGTTTTTCAAAGTTAAGCCTTTTATTTTTTTACTTGAAAAAAATTCCCCCTCTATTATTAAAGGAATTGATCTATCTGATCTGATCCTTAAATTGTTATTTTTTGATATCAAAACTCTAATTATTGGCTCTCTAGATGCAAAAACACTTTCACTCTGAAAAACACAAATAAATAAAATATTTATCAGGCAACATTTTATATAGTTATTTTTAAATTTAAGTATCACTTTGTTTAAAAAACAAATGCTTAATTTGCCTAAGTTTGACTAAAAGTCTAGATTTAATCCAGATATAAAAATAAAAATATCATAAATAAGTGAATATCACCTTCTTAGGAACAAGCTCAGGAGTCCCATCCTTAACGAGAAATGTTTCTTCCCTAGCACTTAAATTATCACAGTCATCAGAAGTTTGGCTTTTTGATTGTGGAGAGGGAACGCAACATCAAATAATGAAAAGCAATATTAAATCTTCACAAATCAAGAAAATATTTATTACTCATATGCATGGTGATCATATTTATGGTTTGCCTGGACTTTTAGCTACCTTAGGTTTATCAGGAAATAGTGAGGGTATTCAAATTTACGGTCCTTCAGGGTTGCGAAGTTTTATAAATTCAGCACTTAAAAGTAGTTTTTGCAAATTGTCTTTCCCATTAAATTTTGTGGAAGTTGAAAATTTTGCATCAGAAAATAAAATCCTATTTGAAAACAACAAAATAAAAGTAAATTGTGCCTGCCTTAAACATAAAATACCTGCTTATGGTTATAGGGTGAGTGAAAAAGATAAGCCAGGTATATTTGATATCAAAAAAGCAGAGTCTCTAAAAATAGCACCTGGACCAATTTATTCAGAACTGCAACAAGGTAAAAAAGTCGTATTAGCGGATGGTAGGACATTTGATGGGAAAGAATTCTGTGGACCTCCTAGAGAGGGTGAAAGTTTTGTTTATTGCACAGATACAGTCTTTAGCGAATCAGCTGTTTCACTATCAAAAAATGCCGATTTACTCGTACATGAATCGACTTTTTCAGAGGAGGATGAAAGCATGGCATACGAAAAATTACATTCCACAACAATCATGGCTGCCAAAACAGCATTATTATCTAATACAAAAAAATTAATTATTACTCATTTAAGTCCAAGATACACTAATAAAAATTCAATTACACCAAGCGATTTGCTTAAAGAGGCTCAAAAAGTTTTTCCAAATACTCAGCTTGCAAAAGATTTTCTAACGGCAGAAATAAAATAAACTGCAACAGTTCGTTAGCAGGAGCGTTGTAAATGACCAACCCATGAAATAATAGTCTTAGGTTTTTCTATTTGATGTCGATCGAAATGGTCTCTATTTTTTCATCACTACATAAGTCTTGTAAAAGACTATTTATTTTTCTTCCATTAATTATTGGTTTACTTATTAATCCAATCTCTGCAAACGCACTCTATCCTAGTGATCCTTCATCAGTTGACGTTCTAAAAGATGATCTTCACGGTGCCGACCTTCATAATACTGAATATGTTAAATATGATTTATCTAATCAAGATTTAGGAGAAGCTAATCTTCAAGGCGCATATATGAGCGTAACAACTGCAAAAAACTCTAGTTTTAAAGGAGCCAATATGACAGACCTCATTGCATATGCAACACGCTTTGATAATGCTGATTTTACAGATGCAAATCTTACCAATGGTGAGCTAATGAAAAGTGTTTTTGATGGAGCAATTATTGATGGAGCAGACTTTACTGATGCAAATCTTGATCTTTCTCAGAGAAAATCATTATGTGAAAGAGCTAGTGGAACTAACTCACAAACTGGAGTTAATACAATTGATAGTCTTGAATGCACTGGCTTAAAAGGTTACATGCCTCCAAAGCCAAAAGCATAATATTTAAAGCTAACTAACTTCAGAAGGGAAGATATTACCAGGCTCTTTTGAGCCTGGTTTTTTGCTATACCACCATTCTTGTATATCAGAAGAAAATTTCTTTGAAAAAAGAGTTATAACTGTCTCAACAGGTTTTGATCCAGGCTCCAAAATCTGTACTGAGTAAGATGGGCATTTTCTTGAAGCCATATCAGCAACGAACCTAGACCCTATTCTTCTCCAACTAGGCTCCTTACTTCTCCAAGCAAGCCTTGAGCAGGGCCAAGGTAACTCTTCCCTATCATAAAGTCTGCAACATGGGCCAATTACCTTATAACTGTACTGACCTCCATAACTTGATTGAACACTGCCAGTCTTGAAAAATTCAAATTTATCCATTTACAAAAAAAAGCCACCTTCATAGAGGGTGGCAGAGAAATAATCAATAATCAACTTAGAAAAGTTAAATTTTTATAATTAGTACAATTCTTCCTCAGCATGAGTTGTAATTGTTACGTCAGATGTTGGATAAGCAACACAAGTAAGAACAAAACCAGCTTCTAGTTGGTCGTCATCCAAGAAACTTTGATCTGATTGATCAACACTACCTGAAGTAACTTTTCCAGCACATGTTGAACATGCTCCAGCTCTGCAGGAATAAGGAAGGTCGATACCTTGTTCTTCAGCCGCATCGAGGATGTATTGGTCATCAGGTACTTCAATAGTTGAATTGAGACCTTCACCTTCGCTGATGAGTGTAACTTTGTAAGAAGCCATTTAAATAAAAAATTGTTGGTAATTAATACCTATCAAATACATTTTTAACATCGATTAGGTCGATATGTGAGATTTTGAAGTAAAAAATGACACAATAAAATGTATGAAAGAGTATCTATAAGAAAAACTTATACTTAGGTTGGATTGCTGGCTTTTTGCGCAGAAATGCATGCCCAATCTTTTCTAGTTGATACATCCAATAATTTCAAGTCATTCTGAATTAATATTTTTATAATTTCATCCTTTTGTGAATTCAGAATTCCACTGAAAATGACTTCCCCATTGTTTCTCAAGCACTTATAAATATTTGGAATCATTCCTTTTATTACTTCAGCAAGAATATTGCATAAAACAAAATCAAATTGTTTGAGTTGATTTTTTAAAATTACCTCATTAAAAGATCCCAAATATGTATTTAAATTGTTTAAATCACCGAAATTTAGTTGGAAATTAGATTTTGTTGAATTTATAGCTAAATAATCATTATCCACTGCACAAACCTCTTTAGCGCCAAGCAATCTTGCGGCGACACTCAAAATCCCGCTACCACTCCCAATATCTAATACCTTTTTATCAGAAAATAAAATATTCTCCATTTTTTCCAAGCAAAGATAAGTCGAAGGGTGACTTCCTGTACCAAAGGCTGCTCCAGGATCAATTTTTATGATTTTTTTATCTTTAAATTTTTCATTTAGATTTATCCAACAAGGCAATATTAAAAAATGATTTCCTACTAATTCAGGCGCCCAATATTTCTTCCAGCTTGTCAACCAATCCTCCTCTTTAATAATACTCCAGTCAAAAAATTGATTCTTAGGGGCATTAATGTTTAGAAGTTTGCTAATTATTTTTTCAAAACCACTTCTAGAACTCTCGCCCCAATCATCAATTGGAAGCCATATATTCACCTCTTTTTTATTTTCATTTTTAATTAAATATTCAAATGAAAAACTAAATATTCCCAGCTCATTTAATTTCCAAATAATAATTTCTTCTGAATCACTTTCTATCAGAAAAGTTAGTTTATACCAATCTTTAATTGCCATTAATAGAGCTGGCCTCTTTATAGAGTAACTGGATTAGCGTTGGTAATTCCCTCTACTTCAATAATGGTGTCAAGCAACTTATTAGGAATTGGATCATCAATACTTAGAACCATAACAGCTTCCCCTCTAACAATTTTGCGCCCAACTTGCATTGAGGCAATATTTACATTGTTGCTACCTAATAAAGACCCCAGCTTGCCAATAATGCCTGGCATATCTCTGTGCCTAGTAACCAACATATATCTACTTGGTGATACATTAACTGGGTATTGATCAATACTAATAATTCTTAATTCCCCATCAGCAAAAATGCTTCCTGCTACGCTATGGTCGCCATTATCTCCATAAGTGGTTAACTGAAGCGACCCACTAGCAAATTCAGGTCTTGCCTCATCTTTATTCTCGACTACTGAAATACCTCTTGAATCTGCTTCTAGAGAAGCATTCACATAATTAATCCTATCTCCCAAAGCTTTACTTAGAAGGCCTTTTAGACTAGCTATTATTAATGGCTGAGAAGGATGTTGAACAAATTCACCTTGAAGCTTTACTTCTAGTTTCTGTATCTGCCCACCTGAAAGCTGGCTTATAAGCAGACCCATTGTTTCAGCCAACTGCAAATGAGGTTTTAGACTATCCATAATATCAGGGCTCAAACCTGGAATATTTACTGCAGTTCTAGCAGATAAACCAAGCAAGACATCTCTTATTTGTTCTGCAACATCAACAGCTACATTTTCTTGTGCTTCCCGAGTAGATGCTCCTAAGTGTGGGGTAAGAATAAGATTCTTTTCAACCTTCAAAAGTGGTGAATTAGATTCCAAAGGTTCTTTAGAAAAGACATCTATTGCAGCACCTGCAATCAATGATTTATTTAAAGCTTCTGCTAATGCCTCTTCATCAATTAAGCCTCCTCGAGCACAATTAATTAATTTTGCGCTACTTTTCATACTTTTAAGGACGTCTATATTTACTAAATTCTCTGTCTCTGGTGTGCGAGGCAAATGCAAAGTTACATAATCGGATTGTTGGAATAAATCCTCTAGTTCAGATAGTTTAACTTGTATTTGTTGAGCTCTTTCAGTTGAAACAAAGGGATCATATCCGTAAACTTCCATTCCTAATGCATTAGCAACTTTCGCTACATGAGCACCAATTTTCCCTAAACCTACTACACCTAATTTTTTCTTATAAAGCTCATTCCCAACGAATTTCTTTCTCTCCCATTTACCTAACAAAGTACTACTATTAGCAATTGGAATATGTCTAGATAAGGCCAACATCATAGCTATAGTATGTTCAGCCGCAGCTATTGTGTTACCCCCTGGAGAATTAACAACAAGGACTCCTTTTTGCGTAGCAGCCTTAACATCTACATTATCGACTCCAACTCCTGCTCTCCCAATGATTCTCAGTTTACTTGAAGAGTTAATAATCTCTTCAGTCACTTGAGTACCAGAGCGAATCATTAAAGCATCATAATCTTTAATAATGGAAGCTAACTCAGAGTCTGAGATTCCTATCTTCTGATCAACCTGAGCAACTTGTGAAAGAATATCGATTCCTGTTTGATCAATTGGATCTGTAATGAGAACTTTTGTCATTTAAGATTGGTTCTTTAATCTTTTACTTTAACTTAATCTATAGTGTATGTATCTTATTTTATTAATTTGAATAACACACAAACATTTGAGGATTGAAATTTGACTAAAAGTATTGTGATATTTGAAGACATTGATAAATGTATCCAGCTATTTGATGTTTTCAAAGAAAAATCAGTAATGCTCTCTGAAGCTATTTTGATCCCACCAATAAGTGAGAAAATATCATCAGACGAAACAGAATTGCTAAATGCGAAAGCAAATATCTTATTCAAATCTCAAAATTTTGAAGATATAAGAATCTTAAATCCTAAACTTGATAGAAAGATCAGACAAAAAGATATGAGTAGATGGCTAATGCCATTTGGGTTTATAGCTGGAATAGCTTTTTCTAATATGACAAATTTATCTACCTTCAGCTTTCTTGGTTTAAATAACATCGGGGAATCATTAATTGGAGGTCTTTTAGGAATGGGTTCAGGATATTTAGGAAGCATTGTTTCTTCTGCAAGTATCAACATTAATAGAAATAAAGAGTTAAGATCAATCATTAATTTTAATAAAGAGGGTAAATGGCTTGTTCTACTTGAAAATCAAATTGGAGCTGAATTACCATGGGCTTTGATAAAACAATCAGAAGCAAAAGATATAATTTTTTTAGAAGGCTAAATGATTGACTTAAAAGAAATCTTAATAAATTCAAACTACAAAAAAGAAACTGAGGAATTAATAAATATTGCTAACTTAGCTTACAAACACTGGGAAACTTATTGGACTGGGTTTAATTCAACTTATGTTTGCGAAGAGATTTTAAAAGATTTTGAAAATTTAAATGATTTCAAATTTTTTATTTATGGAGGATTCTCCTCTTCTCAAAGATCTAGGATAGCTTGCTTTAGAGGAGATAATATTCCTGAAGAGGATGCGCTAAAAAGTAATTTTCCAGCTCAAGGAATAAAAATTAATGGAAATTTTTTATTTGATAATGCTACACAAGACGACTTTAGATCCCTCTTAATTGAAAATGGGGTTAATCAAATAAAAGTTGGAGATATATGGACTATTGGCGATAGGGGAGCACAAGGGATAATTGATAATTCAGATATTAAGCATCTAGATGAAAAGATTTTTTATTTAAGAGACGTAAAAGTAAAAGTTAATGTAGTAGGTATAGATGAATTACAAATACCTTCTGGAAGATCAAAAAAACTTGTCAATACAGTAGAAGCTTCAACAAGATTAGATGCTATAGCTTCAGCTGGCTTTAGGGTATCACGAACCAAAATCATTGAAAGGATAGAAAATGGAATGCTCAGATTAAATGGAAGCAAAGTTAATAAGCCAACAATTAATCTAAAAATTGGCGACAAACTAGAACTTGAAAATAAAGGATTTATCGAAATTCTAAATTTAGAAATAACCAAAAGAGAACGATGGAAAGTTAAATTACTTAGAAAATGAAACGCAACCTGCTATTTTCTTATAAGGGGGATTAAAAATTCCTCAATTGGGGCGATTAGCTCAGTGGTAGAGCACTACCTCGACACGGTAGTGGCCACTGGTTCGAATCCAGTATCGCCCATTAAAACTTTTGACGACCTAGGTTATATCCACAGAAAATAATTTCATTTTTTAGATTATTAAAAAAGATGAAACTTAATCAAATAATTAATCTACATAAGGGGCTCACTGCATTTGTAGTGATAGGTCTTATGATTTTTTTTGATAATTTTACGATCGCTCCCTACGTTTATTTAGCTCTGCATGGTACTTATGGATTACTTTGGCTTCTAAAAGAAAAGATATTCCCAGATCCTTATTTTAAAGAAAAAATCAATTTTTTAACTTCAGTTACTGGTTTTATTTTCCTTGGAAGTTACTGGGTAGCTCCCTACATTCTTATCTCATCTCAGAAATCTGTTCCAAATATCGTAATAGCTGCATCTGTATCTATAAATATAATTGGTGTGTTTCTACACTTTGCTAGTGATGCCCAAAAATATTTTTCTCTTAAATTAAAAAAAGATCTAATTAAAGAAGGATTTTTCAAAAATATAAGGAATACAAATTATCTAGGAGAAATACTAATTTATCTATCATTCGCCATACTTTCAATGAGTTTCATTCCATTAGTAATTCTTGCAATATTTTTCTCTATAGTTTTTCTACCAAGAATGATAAAAAAAGATAAATCGCTCTCAAAATATGATTCATTCGAAGAATACAAAAAGAAAAGTGGTCTTATATTGCCTAAATTAAATGCCTGATAACAACTTACCCAGTTGGAGGCAAGATTTAAAATCTTCTAGAAAAAAAGAGGGCAAATCACCCTCTAATAGATGGATACAGCTTGCAACAGTCAGCGAAGAAAATGAGCCAAGATTAAGAACAGTTGTTTTCAGAGGATGGCATAAAGATAGTTCAATGATTATTTTTACAGATAGAAGAAGTGAAAAAATTGGGCATTTAAAATCTAACCCTAATGCAGAAATATTATGGTTCTTTTTGAAAACCAAATCACAATATAGATTCAAAGGAAAAATACATGAATTAAGTGATAACAAAAATTATTGGGATTTATTATCAGAAAAATCAAAATCTTCTTGGTTTTGGGGATCTCCTGGAGAGAAAATAAACCCAAAAGTCCAATCTGCTCATGAAATATTATCCAATCTACCCAAGTCAGAAAATTTTGTAGTTCTAAATTTTGAAATCGATTCAGTAGATCTTCTTAAATTAGAACAGCCTGTTCATAAACGATATCTTTGGGAAAAGATTAAGAAATGGGAAAAAGTTGAAATTAATCCTTAAATATTTCTAAATTGTATATTTAGGTTGAAAAACATATAGTGATCAGTCAGTTTTAAAAAAGAAGTATTATTCATATGAATTTCTCAGAAATTCCAGAAAACCCTTTTATTTTTTTATCTTGGGTGACTGCTATAGGGCTATTTATAAGTCTTTCTGAAGCAACAATTAAGATAAAACTTGAGAAGAGAAACAGTTATCGCAAAAGGTTAGAGCTAATAAATAGCCTTTATCCTAAAAAGTTAGCTTGAAGTATCTGAGAGTATGTTCGCTTGCAGAAATTGAAATAAACCACCTTTACTTGTTTCTTCTTTAATTTCAACTTCCTTAGAATTTTTTGATTTTGTTGAAGGTATAATTTCCTCTTCATCTTCTGATTTCAAAATTCTGATAATGACTTCATCTAAGGAGAAATTACCAGGACCTGTTAATGCAATTGAAGTTGCTGAAGCGAAATACAAAAGTAAAAGCTCTAGTAAGAAAATATTAAAACCTGAAGTAACAAGTGCATGATATATAGCGACAGAAATTGTTCCAACAATTGCCAAAGCTCCGAATCTTGTAGCTAAGCCGATAATTAGTAACCAACTACCACCTATTTCTGAGAATGCCGCTATGTATGATAAAAATATTGGGAATGGAAGATGTAATGGTCTTACAAAAGCATCAGCGAAATTTTCTATATTTGCTAATTTCTCATAACCGTGATGAATAAGAACAGTTCCAGTTATAACTCTAAGAATTAATAAAGCAGTATCTTTGCTAAACGACTTGGTAAGAATTGTTGAAAGCACTATAAAAAAATTATCCTTAAGTAAAAATAACTAGTCACAGTATCCATCGTGGATTAAAGAGCAAAAGTCGCACCTAAATAAGTATTTATACTTACTTACCAAAGGGGTTATTTTCTGATTAGGAATTCAACTAAGTTAAAAATTATTTTTTGAAAAATTTTCTAATATTCTCTGATTTATTTTTGGAATATTTTCTTTAAATTTGAAAAACCCTTTTTTAGCAAATTTCCAAGCAAATAAATCTTCATCCCTCACAAGATTAAAAATTTTTTTATGGTGTAAATTTTTAAACTCAGTTATGAAATCATAATTTTCTCCCACTCCAGGATAAATAATGTCTATTTCGTTGGTATTTTTAAAAGTATTTTCCAGTGAATAAGGATCAATCTGTTCAACATTATCAAATTGCTCTACAAATTCAGAGACCAAATCTTGTTTAAATTTCAAAACAGATTCAGACAATTTAATTTGTCTTTGTTCATTTTTTAAAAGGATAATAAATACTTTTTTATAGCTTGGAAGTAAATTTTTAAGGGTTGCAAGGTGCAGATCATTTTCAAACATAATCAGATTATCTGATTTAGGATCCATATCATTTTTATAAATCTCATCTTCAAATGGTATTTGATTAGATTCTTCAAGAAAAATTTGTTGATTACTTATTTTTTCTACATTAAATCTATTATTTGAAAATTTTCTGAGGTTTGATGATGAAAAAAGATATTGTTTTCCCTTCGTTTGCAATCCTCCGACCCATCTCCAGCTAAGGAGATTAGATGCAGCATCACCATCAAAAAGATATTTAAAGAAAAACTTTGCTCCCAATTGCCATGGGAGGCCTAAATTAAATATCCAAGTACTCGCAAACCACATTCTTGTATGGTTATGCAAATAGTTGTACTGCTTTAATTCATGGACCCAAGAATTAAAAAAATCTAATTCTGTATTGCCATTAATTGCACTTTCATATAGCTCATAATCAAAATCGAGATTGTTTTCTGAAATAAAATTTCTCCAAACTTTAGGTCTATTTTCCATCCACCCTTTCCAGTAAACTCTCCAAAATATTTCTTCAACAAATTTAGTTGAATTTTTGATTTTGTACTTACTTTTAATATCATGAATCAGATCATATTCCGATAATATTCTATGAGTAATGAAAGGCGATAATTTTGAAACTGAACTTTCGTTATTTGGCCCAAAATCAAAATTTCTTAATTTTGCATAATCATTAATTTTGTATTTCGCAAAATTTTCCCAGGTATTTTGAGCTTTTAATAAAAATGACATTTTCTCATAACTTTAAAAAATTTTTTTTTGTATTGATAGAAATTTCAAAAATTTGCCTGCAAATTAATCCTTAAAATTTTCTATTTCACTTTTAAGTAAATATGTTTGATTGAAGTATTTAATTTAAACTCTTGACCAGTACATTTTATACTCTTAAATCGCTCTCTGCGTAGGAGGATATTTAGTGGTCAATTACTTTTTAGATCTAATTTTAATTTTCAAATCTTTATTTAAATGATTTTTTCTAAAAGATTTTTAAATATTTATCAAAATTATTATGAATAATTTATTAGTGAGAGATGTTAAGTATCTAGATGAACAATACAGAATAGGTGAAGGCATAATTTCGGATGATGCATTTAAGCAACTTGAAAAGCTCTTTATTCCTGTTGATCCAGAGCCTGACTACTTTAATCAAAAAAATAATAAACTTTTGCCAAAATTAGCCAAAGAAAACTATAAAGAATTTTTGGAAAGTTTATTAACAAAAACAAGATTAAGCATTCAACCAAAAATTGATGGCTGTGCTATTGCAATTAGATATATAGATGGCAAGTTTAATAAAGCTATTACAAAAAAAGGATTTGATGTCTCAAGCAAAATTAAACAAATTAAAAATGTCCCCGATTGTATTCCTATCAAACGAGATTTTCAAATTAGAGGTGAACTATACGCTACAAACCAAGTTGCCGGCATTTCCCAAAGAATTACAAGAAAATACCTCAATGATAAGAAAGGGATTGGAGAAAGTCTCCGCTTTTGCTGTTTCCAAATACTTAATGGAAGACTTAATCAATACGAAACCCTTAACTATCTTAAAAAATGTGGCTTCAGCACCCCTGACAGTTACTTCACAAATCATACAAGCGAAATCCAAATATATAAAAAAAATTGGTTAGAGAAAAAAATATTTGCGAAATATCCAACTAATGGGATAGTTATAAAAATAAATAGTAGGAAATTACAGTTACTTAGAGAGAAAAGTTTATCTCAAAATAACGAATGGCAATATGCAATTGAAAAATAATATTAAATAGTACCTTCAATAAGAGCTCACGATACTGACTTCCAGTATTTACAGTGGAAAAGTAATTAAATTTTGGTTAAATTCCAAAGCAATTTGCAGGATTACTAAATGACTGCCACTATTTCAAGACCTAAAATCTCTAACTGGGAAACATCTAATATTCCAAACCTTACAGGCAAAACAGCGCTAATTACTGGTGCGAATAGTGGTCTTGGATACTACACTGCAAAGGCCTTAGCAGAAAAAAATGCTCATGTTGTTATAGCTTGTAGATCGCTTGAAAAAGCTAATCAAACTATCAAAAAACTTAAAGGTCTTAATCCTGAAGGATTATTTACACCTTTAGAATTAGATTTGTCAGATTTAAAAAATATTGTTGAAGTTCAGTCCAAAATTTTTGATAATTTTGAAAATTTGGATTTACTAATCAATAATGCAGGCATTATGCATCCGCCTAAAACTCTTAGTGCCCAGGGATATGAAATACAATTTGCAGTTAATCATCTAGCTCACATGCTTTTGACTCTAAAGCTACTTCCAATTATTGAAAAAAAAGAAGAATCTAGAATAGTGACGGTGACTTCCGGAGCACAATTTTTTGGCAAAGTTGGTTGGAAAAATCTGAAAGCCGAGAACTATTACAACAAATGGGAATCTTACTCCAATAGCAAATTGGCAAATGTAATGTTTGCTTTGGAACTAAATGAGAACTTAAAGCACAAAAATATACTTTCTTTAGCTGCTCACCCAGGAATTGCAAAAACAAATCTCTTTACTGCTCAAAAACCTAACCCTGGTCCATTAGAAACATTCTCATTGGAATTATTTAGTCCTATTTTTCAAACTGCTGAGATGGGTGCTTTACCTCAGCTTTTTGCAGCTACTTCACCAGACGCAAGAGGCGGTGATCATTATGGTCCTAGATTTAATTTCAGAGGTCATCCAAAACTATCCCCTACTTCTCCTTTCGCCATGAATAAAAAAGAAAGAAAAAATTTATGGGAAAAAAGCCTTGAAATACTTAGTAACTTCTTATAAATTTTTCATTTTTACTAACTTTAGAAAATACTTCAAGATATGTAATTCACTCTCTGAGAGTTTCATAAATTCTGTTAAGGCATCATAATTTTTTTCATCAATTTTTTTTGACAATTGAATAAAACTATCATGGTTTTCATTAACAAAGCGCTCAGCAATCTGAGACGGAGTTAAACCCTGTTCAATTAATTCACCTGGAGCATTTTTCTCCCACTTTTCATAAAACCAAGAGAACCAATATTTTGCAGTATTATCTTCCATTAATTAACTTTTCTTGGGCGAATACTATAAATACTGAAGAAAAATCTCATGATTGAATTACCCTTTAAACACAATTAATATAAATGCAATTATAAATTTAATGATAGATAATCATTCAAGTAAAAGAAATATTAATCTTGTAATTGGATTAGGTAAATCTGGATTTTGGGCTGCCAAGTATTTGAGAAGCATCAATAAGAGAGTAATTGTTTGGGAAAGTAAAGATGGGATAGAATTCTTAGAAAGAAAAACAGAATTAGAAGAGCTTAATATACTAGTTTCTCTGAATAAAGAATTTGTATTTGAAGAAATTCAACCTTTTGTGAAAGAGATCGAATCTGTTGTTGTAAGTCCATCAATACCTTATGACCATATAACTATTATTGAATTAAAAAAAAAGGGAATTAAAGTAATTGGAGAAATTAATGTTGCATGGGAAATTTTAAAAGACACAAATTGGATAGGTATTACTGGCACTAATGGCAAGACTACTGTTACTCATCTACTAAGCCATATACTCTGTGATACTGGATTATATGCTCCTTTTGCTGGAAATATTGGTACACCTTTATGTAAATATGCTCACTCCAAAAAACATGAAAAAATTGATTGGGTTGTAGCTGAATTAAGCAGTTATCAAATAGAAATATCTCCAGAAGTAAAACCTAATATTGGAATATGGACAACCTTCACAGAAGATCATCTTGAAAGACATAAAACACTTGAAAACTATTTCAACATAAAAAAAAGCTTGCTAGAAAAATCTGATTTTAGAATTTATAATTATGACGATAAAAACCTAAGAAATCACTACAGTTCGCTATCAAGAGGGGTTTGGATAACAACTAGTTTCGATAAATCAAATTTTATTCAATGCGATTATTGGATAGATGATCAAGCATACATTGTTGAGAGAGGAAAGAAATTATTCAAACTTGAACATTTTTCTTTAAAAGGAATGCATAATCTTCAAAATCTTTTATTGGTAATTGCAGCAGCAAGAAAAGTTGGATTATCTGGAAAGAAGATTAAAGATTCTTTATCTAATTACAAACAATTACCCCATAGGATGGAAACAATTTATAAAAATAATGATCTGGAAATCATTAATGATAGTAAAGCTACAAATTTTGACTCATCTATTGCGGGAATAAGTTCAATTGAAGGTCAAATAATAATCATTGCTGGGGGTAGATTAAAAGGCAATGAATATAGTGAGTGGATAAAAGTTTTAAAGAAAAAAGTTAAATGTGTTTTCCTTTTTGGAGAAAGCTCAAAAGTCCTAAAAATGGCGCTTATTAATGAAGGATTTAAAAAAAATATTTTTGAATTTTCAGAACTAAAAGAGCTTTTAAATTTTGTTTTTCATTATTTACAAAATAATAGGGTTGGAACATTATTATTCTCACCTTCATGCTCTAGTTTTGATCAATTTAAAAATTATGAAGAGCGTGGAGATTATTTCAAGAAACTAATAAGTGAAAAATTAAAGGTTAATAAATCCATTTTTTGTTCAAGTATCATTTCGTAATTTTCAGGTCGGTCATCACAACCGTTTACCCTCTAGCAAATATTCACTTAATTAGTTAGATTTTGACTATAAATTAACTACTAGCAATGAGTGAATCTAACAATTTACCTCAAGCAATAAGTCATAAAAAATTAAGTTACTTGATGCTTAAGGCACAAAAGGATTCTCATTTTTCTGATGAATTAGCAGAAATAGAAAGCCCTGAAAAAAGAGAATTTGAAGAGTTAATAAACAATTGGGAAGCTTCAACTAAGAAGGTAGTTAATGAGTTATCAAAAAGAAAAGAGAATTTACTAAAAGATAAATCACCAAATTCTTTAATTGCACTTGGTGCTATGGAAGTTCACCTTAATATGGCTTTGCAAGCCTTAAATGCATTTAATAAAGGAGTTGATGGGTAAAATAACAGATAATTTATAAGGAAGGCATCGAAAATAAGAGAAAATCTAAGTTTTTTTCAGTATCTATAGAAACATCATCATAATAATTAACTTCAAAACCCAAGCCATCTCCAGATTCGAGAAATATATTTGAATTAGAGTCTTTACTTTTTAATAAAAGATTACCTTCTATTATTTGTATCCAATTATATTTATCGATTTTTAATGGCAATTTTTTTTCTTTAATTGGCTTATATTTACAACGCCATAAAGAGATACTTTGATTTAGAAAAAGCTTATTATTTTTACCGTCTTTGTAATTAAAAATAAGATTGTCCCACAACTTTTCATTTAATGAAATTTGATCATATCGAGGTTTGATATTTTCTTTTTGAGGGTATATCCAAATCTGGAACAACTTACAGTTCTCATTTTCTTCATTCTTCTCGCTATGAGAGATTCCAGTACCTGCAGACATAACTTGTACTTCATCTTTGTGAATTTTTCCAAGATTGTTTAAAGAGTCTCTATGAGTTATTGCTCCTTTTGTTACGACAGTAATTATTTCCATATTTGCATGAGAATGTGTATTAAATCCTGCATTAGGAGAAATAATATCTTCGTTTATAACTCTAATTTTCCCAAAATTATCCCATTTTGGATCTCTATGCTCTGCGAAAGAAAATGAATGCATCGAATTTAGCCATTCTCTAGTCGATCTAAATCTTTCGTGAGATTTCCTTATTTTAATTATTTTCAAAGACATAAATACTAAGAAATAAATATGGTGTATTTGTGTAAATTAAATATTTTTGAAAATTATAATTTATGAATAAGTGAAATTACTTTTTATTTATTTGTTGATTTTACTTTGTGCTTTATTTGCTTTATTAATTATTTTTTTTGCTTCTTCTCTTGTAGAACATTTTTCTGCCTCAACATTCAAGTTTTTTAGTTTATTTAATTGCTTTGAAATTTTCATATTAGGTTAACTTAACAAATAGAAATTAACACATATTTAATGGAATAGCTAAAAATACTGGTTTGCATTTGAGCCTTACTACCTAAAAATAAGATTGGAGGATGGAATAATCAGAACAATATAGAGGGTGTATTGGATTATCTTTGATTGTTTTCTTAATTAAAAGCGGTCCAAGAGGATTATCAAAATTATTTTTCCTAATTGAGTTATATTGCATTATTTTTTTTGATATTCTTTTATTTCTATTTAGAAATTTACCTTTGTTACCCCAACCTAACCATAAATCACAATTTTTACTTTCAGACCAGTGTTTTAAGTTTTTATAAATATGATTATTGTTTAGATAGCCCACAGGGTTTTTATGTTTAAAAAGTTTTTCTGGTTTGCTTGAAATAAGAGCAAATAGATTTATTAATTTTACTTTGCCGTAATTATTGTTTTTCGAAATTTTGATTATCTTTTTTGTTGTGTTGTCCAAGAAAACTTCATCCGATAATGAGGGATTTAAACCAATAAAGATAATCTCTTTTTTAGATTTAGAAATCTTATAACTTAAACTCCATCTATATAGTTTGTTAGCACTTATTAAACAATTTCTTTCTAGAAATAAATTATTCAACCTAAACCTACACCTCTAGCCATGAGAGTGGCAAACAAAGGTATTGTTGCAAAGCCCACTAATTCAGTAGTAATGATTAGTCTGAACCTCTTGACTAGATTTTCAGATATTTCAGGTAATTTATTCTTACTTAATGGAATGGCCCATAAGATATAGGTTGTTGTTGGGTATAAAGAAAGTAATCCCACCAGAATGTAAAGAGAAACCTTTATCCAAAACACAGGATTACCTGTATAGAAATCACCTCCTTGACCAAAATACTTAACACGCAAAATCCCAGTAACTAATATTGCAACTCCTGCCAAACCATAAACCACATCTGCAATTATCATTGAGATCGTCTCATTTCTATTAAGACCTACTTTGAGAGTCAATCTTTCAAACAAAAGAGAACCGAAACACAAAATAATTCCTAAATAATGAACATATGCTACTAATGCACTTTTAGCAATTTCACCTGTTAATAAAGTTCCTAATAACATTTTCTAGTCAAAATTTATACAATACTAACCACCAAATAAAGAATTTGTTTAGAAAATAAATTAAACAATAAAAAGTCAGGTATTGAATCTAGGACTCTAAAAACCTTTTTTGACCATCTTCAAAGAAATCCTTTTTATTCCATACTTCGATTACATCTGGGAAATGTTTTTCCATACAATTATCACAAACCCCATGACTGAATCTAATATCACTAATTTTCGAAAGATATTTTTCTAAATGCATCCAATCGCCCTCCTTATTTTTCACTTCTCTGCAATATGAACATACAGATAAAATCCCTTCCTGTTTATGCAAATTAGACAAAGCATCTAGCAAATTTAATGACTTTTTTCTAAGCTCTAAAAATGAAACTATTTGCTTGGATAATAATTCCATAATATTAAATTGTTGTGTAGTTAGATTTCCTGGCTTTCTATCTATTACACAAAGAGTTCCAAGCTTATTACCATCACTATTTCTAAGGGGAAAACCTGCATAAAAACGAATCTTTGGATCTCCAGTTACCAATGGATTATTTATAAATCTTTCATCTTGGAAAGCATCATGAATAATTAATGGACTATTTTCTTTTATTGCATGGGTACAAAAAGACCAATCTCTTCTAGTTTCTGATATTTGAAGTCCTATTTTGGATTTAAACCATTGTTTATCTTTGTCTACCAAAGTCATTAAAGAAATAGGCACATTACAGGTTGTAGCAGCAATTTTTGTAATATCGTCATAACATGATTCTGGCTTGGTTCCCAAAATCCTATATTCTGCTAAAGCTTTTAATCTTCTTTCCTCTTCTTCTTTTTTTGATACAAGATTCTGCATTAATCTTCACCAATAATTAAAACTTTAAAATTAAAGTTTCTCCAAAAAACTTTTTCCGTCTAATACTTAATAAAAAAAAGATAAACTTATTGAATTGTTACTTACTGATTTATTACTTATTAATTTATTATTGATTGATTTAACTTTGAGACTGCCATCCCAGCGATCCATCCACTTGTCCAACAATGTTGAAAATTAAATCCACCAGTGATCCCATCAACATCCAAAACTTCTCCAGAAAAAAATAACCCTGGACAAATTAAGCTCTCCATACTTTTAAAATTAACCTCATTAATTTTTACGCCTCCGGAAGTAACAAATTCCTCTCCAAATGGACCTTTGCCCGAAATTATATATTTATCCCTCATTAGAGTATTTATCATTTTCTCTCTTTCATCCGCCAGTAAATCAGCCCACTTTTTCTCTTTATCAATACCTATTTTCTTTAATAAAAAAATCCATAATCTTTTTGTTAATAGTGGAACAGGTCTACTATTAATAAGATTCACCTTGCCTTTATTTAATCTTAAATAATTAATTTTTTCTTTTAACTCCTCATAACTTAAAGAAGACCATTTAATGATTAAATTAAATTTATATTTTTGGCTATAAAGTTCCCTTGCTGCAATTGATGAAAGTTTTAATACTGCTGGCCCACTAAAACCCCAATGAGTTATTAGTAAATCGCCTCTATTTTGAAAATTCTTATTGTTTAATTTAATTTCTATATCTATGCCCTTTATCGATACCCCACTACATTCATCCAAATTTGGTTCTTTTGTAGAAAAAGTAAAAAGCGATGGTACAGGTTTAACAATGGTGTGTCCAAGATTTTGAGCTAATTTATATCCGCTTGGATTACCTCCAGTTGAAAGAATAATATTTTTTGAAGTTACCTTTGCTTTTTTAAGACTAAAAATATTGAATATATTATCTGGAGTTTTTGAAATTTCTTTTACAAAAAATTTTGTTAATATCTCTACGTTTTTTGATAAAGCACTTTTTCTCAAACAATCAATAACATCTGAAGAAGAATTAGACACTGGGAATACTCTTAGATCTTCCTCAATTTTTAATTTTAACCCTTTTTTCTCAAACCAATCGTATACATCTCCAGCAGCAAAACGATTAAATGATTCCAAGAGCTGAATTCCACCTCTGGGGTAATTCTCAATTAGTTCATTCGGTATCCATGTCGCATTAGTGACGTTACATCTTCCCCCTCCACTAATCCTTACTTTCTCCATAAGTTTTGAAGTTCCTTCAAGAATTATTATTCTTTTTACTCCATTTTCAGCAGCAGTTATTGCTGTCATAAAACCGGCTGCACCGCCTCCAACAACTGCTAAATCAAAAGGTTCCAAAAACTTATTATTTAATATGCTTCAATCTGATAATAGCAAGTAGTTATAAAGAAAAATTAGTCCAAAAACCATAAAAAAATAAATATAAAACTTTAAAACTACATAATAAATAGCTACGATTCGCTAATTTTTAAATTTCTAGAAAAATCAACACAGTCGTTATTTTTATGCTTTAAGTTAATTAAATGAGTTTGTTATTTTCTTACGTTAAATATTCTGAGGCCAGTTTTCCTATGACTGGTCAATATACTGCTCTTCTTTTAATAACTTCTGTTATTTGGGTTCTACTTTGGTTTGGATATAGACAAAATAAGATAAATGATGAGATCAAGAAAAAAGAAAAAGAAGAAAGAATTAATGCGAAAGTTCAAAGAAGAAAGAAGTTAGAGAGTTTGTACCCTACTAATAAAAAAACTGTTTAAAATAAATTATTTTAGAAAATATGAAAAAAAATAATTTCAAATCACTAATTCAGTACTTACCGGGGATTTTGATTCTTATTTATGTATTCTTTTTAGCATTTACTCAATTTATAAAATAAAATTTTTAAAAATTATTCGTTTTGATTGGAATCCTTTCTGCTTTTGGAGCTGCTACATCTTGGACATATGCGTGCTTTATTTGGCGCTCGCAAACTCAAAAATATAAATCAATAGATATTAATTTAATAAAAAATATAATAGCTTTTTTAATTTTTATACCTGCTTTTATCAATCTAAGTTCTACAACTGAATTAAAAAACATATTTATCCTACTAATTAGTGGAATAATAGGTATTGGTTTAGGTGATACTTTCTATTTAAAGTCACTACAAACAATTGGCACAAGAAAAACTTTATCTATAGAAACTCTTTCTCCGTTAATGGCAGCTTTATCAGGGGAATTTTTTATTAATGAAAATTTAACAACTAAATCATGGGTTGGAATAATTATAGTAACGATTTCGCTATTCATAATTCTCAGAAAAGGTAACGATTTTAAAGAGGAAAACTCCTCTTTCTCAGAAAAAAATAACTTTAAGATTTTTGCTTTTCCTTTTTTATCAGTTTTATGTGCTGTTCTTGGAGGTCTTTTATCAAGGATGGTTTTCCTTCAAAGCAATTTATCTCCTTTCCTTACAACTGAAATAAGATTATTAGGTGCAATAATTTTTTTGATTAGTCTAAAAGGATTTAAGATTAATTTTTTCTTAAAAAACATAGACAAAAAACAACAAAAAAGATTTTTTATTTCAATACTTCTTGGAACAAATATAGGAATATTTCTACAACAAGTTGTGTTTAAAACCCTTCCCATAGGAGTAGGATGGGCTTTATTAAGCATATCTCCAGTAATTTCCTTATTTTTTGCTAAGAATGAGGAAAGAGAAATTACCAAAAAAATAATATTTTTTACTTGTTTTTTATTTTTTGGCTTGACATTAATAATTCTTTAATCTCTGAGTTAATGTAAAAAATACTCATGTTAATAAAAATCAAATTAAATAAAATTACCCTATAAACACTCAAAACAATGAAAACATTAAAGAAAAAAAGACTCGGCACATTGGAAGTTTATGTTATTTTTTTAAGCTGCATTTATGCAGGCTTTATAGGTTATAAATCTCTATTAAATGTTTTATTTACTTGGAATTAATTAATTCTTTCTAATGATTTAATCAACTTACCTCCATCTTGGTCATCATCATCATTTGAAGCGAAAAATAAAAAAAATATTCCTAGAGAAGCTATAGATAGCGAAATTGACAATACAGAAAGCTCATCCATAAATTAGAAATTTTTTTTATGATAAACGAAAAAAAATAAAAGACAGTAAAGAAATACACATTCTCGAAAATAAATATTTCTTTTATTTGTAAAATGAAAAAACACATCCGAACTATTTCGTGAAAGTTCTAATAACTTCCCCCTGTAGTGCAAGCGTAATAATTCAGTATGGAATAAAAAGTTGGCCTATTTGGGAATGTGAGCCAAGCAAATTTCAATGGAATTACGATGATAAGGAAATTTGCTTAATTATTGAAGGTCAAGCGAAAATAAGTACCCAAAACGGTGACATTTACGTGATTAAAGCTGGAGATCTAGTTGAGTTTCCTGCTGGACTTAACTGCGAATGGGAAGTAACCAAAAGTATTAAAAAACATTATCGATTGGGTAGCTAAATTTAAGAAAAAAGATTTTTTCTTCTTTACTGTTAAGTCAATGTAGATAAAATATGGTTAATAAATAATTTTCAAGAAGGAAACTAATATTATGCCTTTTACTGATCAAGAATATTTTGAGGTTATTGAAAAAAACGAAATAGTAAAAAAGGCCTTTGAAAATATTAAGCAAATTTGCATTGATTTACAAAAACAAACAAATTGTCCTGAAGAGGATCTAAAAGATTTTCTTGAATTTATTTCTAAACAATGGAATAAGTAATAATTAAAAAGCCTTTTAAATACTAAATTTAAAATTTCAATTTAGTTTTCTGACACAATAAGTTCTAATCTAATTCCTTTTTTGGTTTTGTATTGATACTGGAAGTTCCCTTAGCAGCAGAAACGAAGAAAAAGAAGCCTACAATTCCTGATATACCAAATATCGCAGCCAAAGGATCAAAAGTGAAAGAAAACATAGAATTTATAAAATCAAGATAAATAATAGTTTTTGAATCAAAATTGTACAATTATTGTTAAGTATAAAAAATAACAATCGCGCGATTCATTATGTCATTATTAGTTTCTCAGTAGGTTCAAAAAAATTATTATTCAAATTGATTTTAAGAATAAAAATATCAATACATACCAAAGATCTATTCGTGCTAAAGAGAAAAGTTTTTAAAAAATATTTATAGAAATATTGAATAAAACACTACCCAGAGGATCCACAATTGTTGTTTCTTTAGATTAATATCAATTCATGACAGAATTTTACTCAGCTTCTTCCTCAGTAAGTCCTTTTACAGCGATATTATGGTGCCTTTATCCAGTAGCTGTACTTGTAATTATTGAATTACTTCTAGGGGGTGGGTTTGATGATGACAATAATGACGATCAAGATGGTGGAATGCTAATACCTGCTTACTCTAGATCAGACGTTTGAATTTTTTGAATTTTTTAAATTAAAGACTCATAAAGAATTTAATTAAATTGGCCAACAATATTGATACAACTCATATTTCTCTAATTACACTTACCATCCTTATGATTTCCTCTCTAACCTGGCTCGTCTTAAGAACCCTTAAGGAAGGTAGAAAAGCTCTAACAGAAATAAATAAGGATAGATCGTGAAATACAATAAACATTTAAAAATGTAGAATTTGATTAGATTTATAAAACTCTTAGATTTATAAGTTTTACTAACTAAATAGATATATTCCAAAAATTTAAAAACTTTTCCTTCTCAAAGTTTGGGAAAAGCATAAAAAACTTAAATAAATACTAGAATTTGTTTGATTGCTAAGTCAAAAAATTACCAATCTGTTGAAATCCCATTTTTATGAAAGGACTTCTTTGTTATTACTTTAATAAATAAAAATGCATCTAAATTCTTTACTTTATATTTGTTCTATATCTTTATTCATTTATATAATGGCGCTGTTTTGGAGAGACTTGCCAAATCAAAAAAAGTAAATAAATAATTAATATTAATTTTGTTGCTTATCAAAATAAATTGAGTTATTAATTTAATATTGGATTTAATTTTTTTATATAAATGCTGAAAGAATCTTCAAATAACAATAACAAAAATATATTCTCAGAGACTACAAGTATTGCAAAAGAAAAGATGATTTGCAAAGACGGATTCTGTTCATTACCAAATCAAGATGAGATCCCAAAACAAGATTCAAATGATATGAATTTATTTGATCCTATTTAGTAAATAAATAATATTTTGATAAATTGAAGATTAAATTGATAATGTTAGATTCTTTGAATTTTTAATTTATGCTTAATGACTTTTTAAATGCATATAAAGAGTTTTGGATTAAAGCTACAGACTTCAAAGGATTCACATCTCGATCGGACTGGTGGTTAGTTCAACTAGCGAATCTTATAATTTCTTTCCTAACTATCCCAATATTTTTAAAAACTTTTGGTTTCAATGCTTATGGAATAGTTTGTATCATTCCTCAAATAGCTATTGATATAAGAAGAATCAAAGATTTTGGAAAAGATTGGAAATGGATCTTTATTAATTTAATACCTATCTTCGGATGGATCTTGTGGTTCATCTGGTTAGGCTTTGGTAAGACAGGTAATGGGAAAAATAAACTTATATAGAAATTAACTCTTTATTTTTTTTCTTTTTTTAAAATCTACAAATCTTATCTTGTTTCTTAACTCTATTTGTTTTTCAAGAATTCTAAACACATGCATCTCGCATTCGGTTAATTTAAGAAACTGATCGAGTGTATCTTTATCTTCTTCATCAAAATTCTCGAAAACTTCTGAAATAGCAGTACTATTTCTAGAAATAAAATCCTCTGCTACATCTCGTGGATTCTTGCCTGATTCGAAATCCTGAAAAGCTTCATAAGAATTAAGTTCTCTTGTTAACCATTTAAACCATGGTTCATTTTTATTATGTTTTTTATTTATGATTTTCTTCATGAAAAAATTTTTACTAGTTTAATCATTATTAGTTATTCATTCTTTGACAGCTGTACAAATACTTATTTTAAAAAACCAATTAAAGATTAAACTTTTTTTTTACAAAATAACTAGCATAATTACCATAAAGCTTTTTAAAGAATAAGTATTTATTACTCATTTTTTTGTTTATGAGATAGCTAGAATTTATTTTTAGTAAAGTACATTGTCAATTCCATTTTACGACTTTCCTTCATCTCCAATTTTAATAATTGGTGCTCTTGGCATTGCAGTAGCGATAGCAGTTTTTTTTGTCTCTTACCAAAAATATTTCAATTCTCCTTTGAACAAAGAGCGTGCAGAAAAGAAAAAATCCTTAATTAAGGAACAAAAAGAATTAAATGAAAGATTAGAAAAAATAGAACAAGAATTAAAAAATTTATAAAAATAACTCTTAAATAGAGATGAGTGAATGATCTCGAATTCAAGACCTTAATTTTTTAAACAGGAATTTTGGTCTATAAGGAGTTATGGATAAAGATCATCTTATTGAGTTAATTTCTAATAGTCTTCTTTACGAGAGCAAAAATTCTGACTCTACTAAGAATCTTAGTGACTTTAAAAATTACTTAGAAAGATTAAATCTAGATCAATTGAGAACTATGTCTAAAGAATTTATTCTTTAGTATGGTTTTAAAATATTTTTTTGTTTATTAAATAATCAATACTTTTTAAAAATTGTTAGTATCAAAAAAATAAGAGAAATATGCTTAAAGTAAATAGAGGTGATTTTTTAATAAAACCATTTTTAAAAAGAAATAATATTAGAGCTTCTTATCAAATTATTTCTACCATCTTCCCAATCTTTTCTATTTGGTTAATCGTCCACCAAATAATAAATCAACCTTTTTCATTATTGATTAAAGGATTTCTATTGATACCTTTTATAGTTCTTCTAACTCTGTTCTCTTCTCGAACATTCTCATTAATGCATGATTGCGGTCATAATTCTCTTTTTACAAAACGGAAATTAAACCGCTTTTTTGGATTTTTACTTGGCTTGGTTAATGGTATTCCCCAGAAGTCATGGTCAATTGATCATGCATTTCATCATAGAAATAATGGAAATTGGGAAATTTACAAAGGGCCGATAGATGTTTTAAGTCTTGAAGATTATGAATCCCTTACAAAAAGAGAGCAAATATTTTATAAAGTAAGTCGAAACTGGATGATGCTTTTCCCTGGCGGTTTTTTTTACTTAGTTTTAAAACCTAGATTAGGACTTGTCATTATTATTTTTAATTTCATTAAAGATATATTGGAAGAGACTTTTATCAAAATAAAAAACAGAGAAATTTCTCAACTTCTAGCTATTAATTCAAGAGTCAAACCACCTTTTTCTGATTATGGAGATAATTTTAGTGAACTATTTGAATTAATAATCAATAACATAGTAGTAATAATAGGTTGGATTTTTATGTGCAAATGGTTGGGATTAGTTTTTTTCTTATCATTTTATTCCGTGATATTAACCTTATCAGCAGCAATTTTAATATGTGTTTTTTTCGTACAACATAACTATGAGAATGCATATGCTAAAAATACAAAAAATTGGGATCTCATCGATGGAGCGATTTTAGGTAGTAGCAATTTAGATATCCCTAATTGGCTAAATTGGTTTTTAGCAGACATATCCTTCCACAGCATTCATCATCTCTCTGAGAGAATACCAAATTACAACTTAAGAGCTTGTCATAAAGCAAACATTCATTTACTCCAACAATCAAAGTTCTTAAAATTAAGCGATTTTTCAAACTGCTTCAAATATATTATTTGGGATAATAAAAATGAAAAATTAATTCCAATAAGTTAATACCTAATTCAACCTTCTTCTCAATTTTCTTTTTAGAGGAATACTGCTATATGCATGAGTACCAATAGATGGAGGCAAGTCATTCTTTAAAGGATGCATAAAAGCATTTGCCATACTCTCTAACATTTTCGAAAGCCAATTAATTACTGATTTCATTTGAAAATCTAAAAGTGTACTTTTTTATCTTCTAACTAAATTACTTAAAAGTAAATCAGTCTTTATGCTGATTTTTTTGAGAAATTAACTTATAAAGTTAATATTAAATAATCAAAAGTGTTTTTTTCTTTTATCTTTTACAGTAATAATAATACTAACTTTTTTAAAGGCAAACTAGGTGAAATATAGCTTTAGTAAATAATACTTATTTTTTCTAATTCACTTAATAAATTAAATTATTGAACATAAATTCGTGCTATATCTCTATTCCAAATAAATTAGACAATATTATGAATGATTCATTTGTTTCTACCAACCAGAACACAGAAATAGATTCTATTAATTCATATTTTGAGTGTATTACTGAATGCAGTATTGTGGATGGTCATCAAGAATGTATTACTCGTTGTTTAGAAGTTCATTTAAAGGGAGGTGATCAAAATGAATAAAAAAAATTCACCTCAAAGGAAAACAACTTTAAAATGGAACTCTAATGGAGAGCTTTCGGAAATTGATATGTTAAGAATTTTAGAAAAGATATCATCTCATGACCTTAGCCAATGTGAATTAACATGCGATTCTGATACAAATTAAAATATGTTTTTCAATACAT
>NZ_JAKVCI010000024.1:0-22686 GCF_022447305.1 Prochlorococcus sp. ALOHA_ZT_50
AACTATTAATAAGCAATAAAAGAAAAATTGTTTTATAAATTTGATTAAAATAAGAATTCATTTTTTATTATGATTTTCCCAGAATTAGTAAATAAATAATATCAGTTAATTCCAAGGAGTGTTTATAAGTCCCCAGATATCGAAGAAGAAAAATAAAACTGCAATAACAACAAGATCCCATGCTCTTTCCCTAAAAGCCCAAGGCGCAATAAAAACTTCTCCAAGTCCATGAAGTGCTGCCCCTACTGGTAGATGATCAAGAACCAGCAAACTGTGAGAGAGGATAAAAAGAAAGCTTGCAAAATATCTAAAAAAAACAAATTGCCAATTACTAGAACTCATGCTTTTTAGATTTTTAAGAAATATACTTCAATGATCAAAATAATGATATAGATCGAGTCAAGAGATATTATTTTTGGTAGCCATAAATACGAATAAAGATATAAAGCTAAAGTAAAAGTTACTAAACGATGAAATATATGTTTTCAAGTTATCAGCCTAAAAATAGTTTTGATGAATACTTTAAGGATAATGTTAACTCTGCTAGAGAAATATTGATTCCACTTCTTTCATCTTTAGATAATATGGGACTTGAAGAATTAAACAGGAATCACTCTGCCGCAAAAAAATTATTACTAAGACATGGTGCAACTTTTAGATTAAACGATACTGGTTTAAAAGGTACTGAGAGAATATTACCTTTTGATCCACTTCCTAGAATAATTAGTAAAGATGATTGGGTAACGTTAGAAAAAGGACTAAAACAAAGGCTTGAGGCAATTGATTTATTCCTAGATGATATTTATAATTCTCAAAAAATAATTAATGATGGAATAATTCCAAGAGAATTAATAGAGAGTTCAGAAGGTTGGAGACCTCAGATGATAGGTTTCAAACCTCCACTAAATAAATGGTGTCAAATTTCAGGACTTGATTTAATAAGGGATAGAAAAGGAGATTGGCATGTTTTAGAAGATAATTTAAGGTGCCCTTCTGGGGTTGCTTATTTTTTAGAAAATAGATTAGTTATGAAAAATATTTTTCCTAATCTTTTCTCAGGAAGAATAGTAAAACCAATTGATGAATATCCATCATATCTTTTAAAAACGCTTCAAGAACTTGCTGTTTGGACTGACACTCCCAAGATAGTTCTACTAACTCCAGGAATTTTTAATAGTGCTTATTTTGAACATAGTTATTTAGCTCAAGAAATGGGCATCCAACTAGTTCAGGGTCATGACTTAGTTTGTAATGATGATTATGTATATTTAAAAACTACCTCTGGATTAAAAAGAGTAGATGTCATTTACAGACGAATTGATGATGATTTCTTAGATCCTCTTAATTTCAGAAAAGATTCCTGCCTTGGTGTTAGCGGATTACTTGATGTTTTTAAGGCAGGTCATGTTGCTTTAGCAAATGCACCTGGGACTGGAATAGCAGATGACAAAATGATTTATTCTTTTGTTCCAAAAATGATTAAATATTATCTTGATGAAGAAATTATTATTAAAAATGTAGAAACGTATATTTGTCATTATCAAAAGGATCGAGAATATGTTCTAGAAAATTTATCAAAACTTGTTGTTAAGTCTGTCGCAGAAGCTGGTGGTTATGGAATGTTAATTGGCCCTCACTCAACAACGAGTGAGATAGAAGAATTCGCTAATAAAATTAAAAATAATCCTAGAAATTTCATAGCACAACCAACATTAGAATTATCTACTGTGCCATCGTTATGTGATGGAGAACTATATCCATGTCATGTTGATTTAAGACCATATATCTTAAGAGGAAAAGATTCATGGGTTAGCCCAGGCGGGCTTACGAGAGTAGCATTAAAAAAAGGATCATTAGTCGTTAATTCTTCTCAAGGTGGAGGATGCAAAGATACATGGGTTGTAGGTAAATAATATGCTTTTAAGTCGTGTAGCAGAATCTCTTTATTGGATCAATCGTTATTTAGAACGTGCAGAAAACATATCTCGTTTCGTGGAAGTAAGTGAAGCAATGTCATTAGATTGTCCACCAGGAAGTGCAGAACCTTGGCTCCCGTTAATTGATGCTTCAAGTGATAGAGAATCTTTTGATAAAAGATTCCCAGAGAAAAAACCTGATGACGTTATTAATTTTTTAATAAGAGATCGTTTAAACCCAAATAGCATAATTTCTTGCATTCAAATGGCAAGAGAAAATGCAAGACAAATCAGAGATGTCATGACCACAGAAATGTGGGAACAGATTAATATTTTATATTGGAATATGCAAGAAGGAGAGGCAATATGGAATAAACCAAGACAAGAACAATTAAGTGAAATAAGGAGGGAATGTCAGCTTTTTTATGGAATTACAGATGCGACTCTAAGCAAAGATCTTGCCTGGAGATTTAGCATTCTTGGAAGATTAATCGAAAGAGCTGACAAAACATCAAGAATTTTAGATGTTAAATATTATTTACTCCTACCCAGCTTAGATGAACTTGGAGGAGTTCTTGATGAGCTGCAATGGATTGCACTTTTACGTTCAGCTGGAGCTTATCAAATGTTTAGGAAAGCAGTGCAAAATTCTATAAAGCCTAATTCAGTTGCGAGATTTCTTTTACTTGATCCAATTTTTCCAAGATCAGTAAGATACTGTCTTGATGGGATAAGTAATACACTTAAAACGATAGATACCTCACCATCTACTGAAAATCCTTCAGAATTAGAATGCATGAGAGGTTTGCTTAAAGCAAAGTGGAGTTATATCAGAATTGAAGATATAATCAATGATGGTTTACATGAGGCAATCGATTCATTGCAAATGGATTTAAATAAATTAAATGATCTCATTCAAGAAAAATATTTTATTAATTAATAAGTTTATTAATGAGAATTAAATACATTCACAAACTTGAATATAAATACGAAGACCCTGTTCAATTAGGCGAGCATAGATTATGTATAAAGCCAAGGTCAAATGGATTCCAAAAGCTAAAGAATTTTGAATTAAAAATAACCCCAGAACCAGAAATTATTTATCCATTACTTGCTGCCAGCGGAGAAGAGATTAATAGAATCAGATTCAATGGATTAACAGATAATTTAATTATTGAATCAATCAGCGAAGTTGAAACTATTAAACATCCAAACATTATTGATGGAGTTAAAAATAGAGATTTAACATTACCTTTTTGTAGAAGCATTATTAACAGAGATTTACAGGGAGCATTAGAGGGATGGATGCCAAATGGACAACACGATCCCTCTGCCGTAGAACTTGCCCAAGAAGCCTTAGCAGGAAGCATTAATAACGCATTATCATTTACCTACCAGCTAATAGAGATTATTCAAGATCGGGTTAAATATACCAAAAGACATACAGGTCCAGCATGGCCGGCTAGCAGAACACTTAGAGAACGTATAGGTTCATGCAGAGATTTAGCAATGCTGATGGTTGAAGCTTGCAGGTCTATAGGTATCCCAAGTAGGTTTGTAAGTGGTTATCATTTTGAAGATCCGTTACCCTCTGAGTTGGATTTACACGCTTGGGCTGAATTATATATTCCAGGTGCTGGTTGGAGAGGTTTTGATCCAAGCGGAAAAGGATTAATAGATGATAGATATTTAACATTGGTATCCTCTTCAAAATCTAATTTAACCTCTGTAATTACAGGAAACTTTATAGGAAAAAATAATTTAGAAAATACTTTATCCTGGGAAATCAAACCTCTTGAAATTAAATAAACACTAAATTTTTAACCTTTTAAAATAACAAAAAAATATAAATAATAATATGTTTCTTTTTTAGTGTTAATTGATACGTTCTTGGATATATATATCTGTTTTCATTTGTTTAATCTTTAAAGAAAATTGAACTCAAGTTTAGAAATTCCAGTTATCAAATCAAATAAATCAAAAATGTTTGAATTGATAAGTTATGAAAAATTTCGCGATACAAAAGATGTCAGATTTTTTGATATTAGTGTTAATGAATCAAATTATAGAGATCTAGTTATTCACAGTGGTCCTGCGGTTAGTCCTCCAAATGATGAAGATTTTAATAATTGGCAATTTTACATACATCACAATCAAGAAGATAATCTATTAGCTATCTCTGGGGGTAGAACATTTTTTCTTGTCAATTTTGGTTGGGATTATCCTTTTTATAAAGTTAGATTAGAATCTTGCGGATATATTTTAAGGATACCTAGAGGAACTTTTCATAGATCGGTATCTGACGAAAACGGTTCCATCGTTTTAAATCAAGCCATTAGAGATGAAGGCGGTACAGTTGAATCTGAATTCAAAGTTACCAATAGCAAAGATAACAAAAAACTTCTAGATTGTATAACTAATTTAGAGCCTAGATTTAAAATTTATAGTGTTAAATAATCTTAAAAAGGAGTTCCAAATTTATATATCAATTTTAAAAATTATCTAATTGTTATAAAATAATAATATTCGAATTCTCTAGTATGAAATTTTTCAGATTTTTAAAATATCTTTTATGCATAACTTTTTCTTTCTTAGTTTTATCCTCTCCAGTTTTTGCTGGGGCAAATGTAGCTGTTAAGGGCGAGGGAGATGAAGTTCCAAGTTATGTAAGATCTAATATTACAGGATTTGATTTCCATGGAGAGGATCTTCATTTGTCTTCTATAGCTGGAGCAGTTGCTAGAGACGCAGATTTTAGTGATGTTGATTTACATGGGACAACCTTAACCCTATCTGATTTAAAAGGTTCTAATTTAAATGGAATCGACCTGACCGATACTCTTTCTGATCGAGTTAATTTCCAAAAAACAGATCTTAGAAATGCTGTTTTAATAAATATGATCGCATCAGGTAGCAGTTTTGCAGGAGCTCAAATAGAAGGAGCAGATTTTTCTTATGCCATTCTTGACAGCGAAGACCAAAGAAATCTTTGTGAAATTGCTGATGGGATCAATCCAACAACAGGAGTTTCAACAAGAGAAAGTCTTGAGTGTAGTTAGAAATAGAATTATAAGTAAACTTTCTTACCATTATTAAATTTATAAATCCTTTGTTCATCATCTTGAAATATCATTTCACCATTTAATTTGGATTTCTTAAATTTTGAAAGTCTTGCTCTGTGTATATTGGATTTTCTATTTATATTTTCTTCGTTATCATAAACCCCAATATAAATATTTATATTAGGATTTGAAAAGGTTTTTTCTTCCTCTCTTAAAAAAATTCTTTCAATATTTGTTTGCGTGCTTTGAAGTTTATTTTTAAATTTGTTTAATTTTAAGTTCTTTGGTTTTTTATATTTAATTTTTTTGTATACAAAAAAAATAACTCCTAAAATTAGAAAAACTAAAAATATATTCATTACTTAATTTTTATTTTTATATCTACGCCTAAGTTACTTTTAGTAGTTAATATTTCTTTTTTTATGATTCCATAGGTAAAAATTTTAGATAAAGTTTTTAAAGAATTAAAAACTAAAAAAACAGTAAATAAAAAGAAAACAATAATGTTTTCTACAAGTAGATTTTTATTTTTATTATCTAGATTGCTCATATAAGTCTTAATTCAATTATTTTTCATCACTATTTGCATATGGGCCGAAAAATTCACTGGCGTCTCTTCCCATTACTTTAGCAAGATTTAAACTTTTATCTATATCCCATTTAGATGCCATTCCATAAAGAATACCCGCAGCAAAAGAATCACCACATCCATAAGAATCAACCTTTAATTTTTTGTTTTTAAGAGCCTTATATCTTCCTCCTGGGAATATTATGCCTCCCTTCTCTCCCTCGGTTTTAATAGTATATTTGGGTTTTAACGATAATTCAGAAAAAGAAAAAACTTCTCCGGGATCAAGATTACTGCCTATTAATCCATCTAAAAGAACATTTGAATTATTAATTGTATTTAATCCTACCCTTGGTGTTGTACACAGTATTGAAGCTGATCTAGCCATTTTAAAAATCTCTGAATCAGATGCAGTAATAAAAATTCCGTCCATTTTTTTTAAAATGTTCCATTCTAAATTGTCTTTATGAGTTGGAGCTAACCTTTCTCCAATAACTGTTATTGCTCTTTCACCTTGAGAGTCAATTAAACTAAATCCTCTTCTAGTTGGTTTATCACGCCAAGCTACATGCAACTTAATTCCCATATTTGAGAGAATCTTGAAACACTTATCTCCATAATCATCATTACCTAATGACGTAAAAAAATGAATTTGGTTTAAAGTTAAATCAGAAAGTATTTTCGCGATAATAGATCCACCACCAGCTGGATACTCAAGGGACTTTTCAGAATGAGAAATGACTCCGGGTTTTGGTAATTGATCAACCTTTAAAAAATTTATCCACTCAACATGACCAACAACGGCAAAATTTAAATTTCCTTTTTTAAATTTATAGTCTTCAACTTTATTATTCTTTTCAACAACCATAAGCTTTTAAATACTATTATTAAAAGAAATATTTTTGACAAGTGAATTCATTTAACATTTTAAAAGATAATAAACAGATACTATCTTATCTTTACCTTTTTCTATCAATTTTGGGTGCTGTCCTGCCAATGATGGCAAATTTCGAATTTGCTAGGGAATATGGAAACAGCTTTGATATAAATAACTTCATTTCTTTAGCGAATGCAAACCCTGCAGCTCAGTCAATTTCTAGAGACTTATTAGTAGGTGCAAGCGCTATTTTTATATGGATAGTAAATGAATCAAAAAAACTAAACATGAAGAATATGTGGGTTGTATACATTGGAACTTTTCTTATAGCCTTCGCATTCTCTGCACCTTTTTTCTTATTTCTAAGAGAGAGAAGAATTATTGAATTAGAAAAGATTAATTAAAATAATCTCTTAAATAGAATTGTAAAGGCAATAAAGCAACAACAAGAAATTGAAAGCCAGATTATTGAAGCATAACCAAATAGATCTAATATGCGTCCTGAAATAAATGGTCCAAAAAAATAACCCATAGCGAAACATTGTGATAGTAGAGCAAGTGCAAAACCTTTTTTATTTGAAGGAGCTATTCTGAAAACGACATCTGTTGATGTTGGAAGAAATGAAGCAGTCCCTAAACTTACTAAAATCAATGCCAAAGAAATTAAATAAAACGCTGGGATATTTAAATAACTAGAAATAAATAATAAAAATGAAGCGAAAGAGAAATTTATTAAACTAAATTTCAAGCCAAATAATCTTTCTTTCTTAGATATCCAAGAACCGACAGGCCATTGTAAAAACAACAATAAAATTAACTGAATAGAAATTATAAGACTAATAATTTCTTTGCTTAATGCATTGCGATATACTCCACCTTTAACAAGATCCAGAGGCAAAGTTACTTGTATCAAGGCTAAAGAGGTAGTTATCAATAAAATAGATAAAATTATTATTGTTGAATTTTTATTCCATTTCAATTGTCCCTGATTAATTGGATCTACTAATTTTTTTTGGAAATTTTCTAAGTTTCTTTTAATAGAAGAACTATTTCTAGATATTAAATATGTGATAACTAACATGCAAAATATATCATTTATAAATATTGATTTAGAATACAAAAAATTCGTCATATACCCCCCTAAGAATACCCCTAGAAATATTCCTAAAGCTTCCGAACTTCTAACAAGGGCATAAGCTTTACGTGTTTCAATAGGATGACAAAAATAGGGCACCCCAAACTCGGCAGCAGGCCAATATATTCCTGCAGCAGCCCCAACAAATGATTGTCCAATTATGTACAAAAAAGTATCTCTTGAAAAAATGAGGCATAAGCTAGCGGCAATACTTAGTATTGAAGAAGTAATTATCGGAAATTGTATTTTTCCCGTTTTATTAAGATAATTACCTGTAAAGAGTCTTGTTACGGTTCCAATTATTGCTGAAATGGTAAATCCCAGGCCAATATCTGTCGCCGATAATCCTAGGTTATTAAAAATAAGTGATGTTAAATAAATAACACCTCCTGCTCCAAATGCAGCGAAAAATCTTATCTTGGTTATTAACCTCAAATGATAAGGAAATTGAATCCACCAATTTTTGCTAATTTGTAAACTATTTGGACTAATCACTAGTGAAATACATTTTTATAATTTTTTTTAGTTTTTGTGGTTTATTTTTTAATAATGGTTTAAAGGCTGCTGAAAAGATAAATATTAAGTTTGAAGAGATGGAAATCCCTCTTACTATAGAACAATTATCAAAATTAGAAAAATACAAAGATGATTCAACAGAATTAATAGATTGGTTAAAAAAAAATGGATTTATAAGAGTTTTTGAATTATCAAAATTTTTAGAATTTCCAGTTTTCAAAGAAGAGGGATTAAATAGAGAAATATTAAGAAGTTGGATAGGGCGTAAAATTCTTACAGAATTAAGCAAAAGCATTAAAGTTCCAAATGACAATAATGGAACAGAAATTTATAACACTATAGAAAATTTATTAGATCAAAAAAAAGAAGTTTCAACTTTAGAAATCATAAAGGCATTACCATCAGAAGAAATTTCACTAGATATTGATAATTTAATTTTAATAATTTCATCTTGGAAAAATGAATTATCAATGCAACAAGAACTTTTATCCAAATTAAATAAACTTGAAAGAACTAAACAAAATGCCTTTAAAAATACTGAAAAAAAATCAACTAAAGATCTAATAAAAATTGATAAAAAAATTTATGCTCCTCACCGAGTGAAACCTTTTGAAATTGAAATATGGAAAAGCAATAAAACAAATGAAGATAAAGAACTGATAATTTTTATGCCAGGACTTGGAGGCGAAATTAATAATTTCAAATGGATAGGTAACGAATTGGCTAGAAGAGGTTGGCCAATATTATTCATAGATCATAGAGGAAGTAATTTGGAGTCATTTATAGAAGTACTCGAAGGTAAGGAAACAATACCAGGAAGTGCAGACTTTTTCTTATATAGAATTAAAGATTTAGATGCTGTATTAAAAGCTCATGAAAATGGAGAATTTGGTTTACCTAATGATTCTTATATTTTAATGGGGCATTCACTTGGTGCTTTAATAGCACTTTTATATGAAGGCAATAAACCTACTGATCAACTAGAGGACAAATGTGATTCGGCATTAAAAGACTTTGCGGTAACAAATTTATCTAAATTACTTCAATGTCAGTTGAGCGAAATACCATTCCCTAAGAAAAATAACACTAATAAGGCCAGTGCGATTATAGGTTTTAATTCATTTGGCAGTTTAGTATGGCCAAAAGAAAATAGTACAGGCATTAAAACACCAACTCTTCTAATAGGTGGTACTTATGACCTTATTACACCATTAATGAATGAACAATTTAGAGTTTTTTCTGCTTTAAATAATCCATCAAATAGATTTCTAATTATTGAAGGAGCAAGTCATTTCTCTCCAATAAGAATTAATAAAAGCTATGAAGAAAATAATGACCTCTTCAAAATAAGTGAATCTTTTATTGGTTCAGAGCCAATATTAGTACAAGATTTATCTACTAAATTTATAGTTGAATTTTTAAAAAATATTAAAGACCAAAAGATCCCTAATGTAGTTAAAAACCAAAGAGATTTGGGACTTGACTTCCATCTTTTAGATCTTGAAACGATAAAAGAAATTTCCGAAAATTAGTACTCTATTCGTGGATCTAAATATGCGATTAAAATATCCACGAAGAGATTTAGAGAGACTATAAGCATAGAGGTAAAAATTACAATTCCTTGAACCAAGGTATAGTCTCTTTGAGAAATAGCTTCATGTAATCTTAAAGCTATACCTGGCCATGAAAAAGTTACCTCGAACAATAAAGCACCTCCTGCTAATGAGGCCATAGTCAAGCCAGAAATAGTGACAATTGGCAATAGAGCATTAGGCAATGCATGGTTTAAAAATATTTTTTTCCTTGATATTCCTCTACATATAGCAGCATTTACATAATCACTTTTTAATGTCTTATCCAAATTTACTCTTAATGAGCGGCTGAATATACCACTTAATAAAAAGCCAAGGGTAATCGAAGGAAGTGCGAGATGATAAAGACTATCTTTCAAAGCAATAATATTATTTGAAAGAATACTATCTAAAACTAGAAAACCTGTAATTTGAGGTTGTTGCTGAAATATTGGAAATCTACCTCCAATTGGGGAAATATTAAAAAATACAGAAAATAATAATTGCGCTAACATTGCACCCCAAAAAGGAGGGATCGCATATGTAGCAATTCCTAATATTCTCGCAATATAATCAGTCTTTTTCCCTCTATTTCTTAAGCCAATTAATCCCAATGGGAATCCTATTAGTATGGCACTTAATATTGAAAAGAATCCAAGCTCAAGACTTGCAGGCAATGACTTTATAATAATATTAAGGACTGGCTCTTGGGTACTAAGAGATTGGCCAAAATCTAAGTGCAATATATTTTTAATATATGAAAAATATTGATTTATTAAAGGTTCATTTAGCCCCAATTTATTTCTTAGAAATTCCCTAGAAACCTCATCTGCACCAGATCCAAGTATGGCATCGACAGGATCGCCGGGAGCAACTCTTAATAAAATAAAAACTAATGAAGAAATTATCCATAACATTATCGGTATTAATGAAATTTTTAATAAGGAATAATTTAGTAGTTTATTTAAATTTCTACTCATTAATTAACTCAAGATCACTCAATGAAATTATTCCTGCACCATTAAAAATAGGTTTTGATATTTTATTTTGTGACCATGCTTTTTGAGAGGATATCCAAATAGGAATATAAGGTATTGAACTTGCTGCTATTTTTTCAATTTCAACAAGTTTTTCTAATCTTTTAATTCCACTTATTTTTTCACTCTCAAGAAATAAACTTTCCACTTTATTAGATCCCCAAAAACTACCGCTGTAAACTGATTCTCCTTTTTTACATATGCCATCAACTATTTCATTACAACTTAAAAGAGGGGTGAGATAGGCCTCTGGATCTGAATAAGCCCCAGTCCAATCGAGAAGAACTGCCGTATAAATTCCTAAACTTAGATTCTTATAAACTGTTGTAGATTCAACCCCATTGAGTTCAATATCAATACAATCTTTCAAAGAATTTTTAATTTCTTCCTGCCATGTCAGAGCAATAAGCTTGTCAGCTGGTACATTCGATCTATAAGTAAGGGGTATTTTTAGAATATTTCCATTGCAATAATTTTCTTTTTGCAATAACCTTCTCGCTTCTAAATAATCATATTTAGGCCACAGTTCTTGATTATCTTTTTTTAATATCGGAGGAATAATTGATCTAGATGGCTTCCTTAATCCATAACTTACTTTCTCACTAATCAATTTTCTATTAAGACTTTTTGCCAAAGCCAGTCTTAAATTAAGATTACTTAAGGGATAAGAACTAGTTTTAAGGCTTATAAAACTTAATTCAGTGAAAGGGCTATTACCTTCATTAAACTGTTTATTTTTGCTTAAATTATTTAAACTTTTTCTCTGACTATCATCAATTGAATTTGATAAAAGCACGTCAATTTGTTTACTTTTTAAAGCCCCAAAAAGAGATGATGAATTTGAATATCCCACAAAATTAACGCCGTTATTTAAGGGCTTTTCACCCCAATAATTCAAATATGGATCAATTGATTGAACTTCATTAGAAAAACTGGTCAGCACATACTTGCCAGTACCAACAAATTTTTCATTTAGAAACTTATCAGAATATTGTTTGTAAAATGTAGGAGATATTGGAGTTAAATTTACTGATGTGAGTAAACCATTTAAAGAACTTGATGGTTTATTCAAATTTATTATGACTGAATATTCACTTGGCGTTTCTATTGATTTAATCTTATTTCCTAAAATATAGTTCATCGTTCCAATTCTTTTGAATCTATCAAAGGTAAACTTCATAGCATTTGAGTTAAATGCAGTTCCATCGTGAAAAAAAACATTCTTTCTTAAATTGATAGTTATTTGAAGTCTATCCTTTGAAATAACTGGCATCCCCGAGGCCAATTCAGGTATTAATTCTCCGTTAGAATTTAATTCATATAATGTGTCTCCAAGAGAACTGATTAATTGAATTGCTTTAAGAGTATTTGCTCTAGCTGGATCTAAAGATTCAATTTTTCCAGAACTTGCTACTATGATTTTTTTAGATATTCTTTTTGAGCCGCAAGAATTCTGTAAAAAAGAAATTAAAATAATAAATATTGATAAAACAACTTTTTTTTTCATATTTCATAATTACTTAATTTTTCTGAAGAATTATTTGAGCAAAAAATTTGTAAGGTTATTTGACTTATTTCTAAAGCAAATGTTTTTTTAGAATTACAGGCAAAAGGCCACTCTCTCACCCAACAAATTTCTTTACCTATATTTAAACCAATTACTTGAAAAGTCTTATTGCTATTTTTAATTTTTACACAAGCACCTTTATAAAGGTTTTCAGAAAAAATTAAATTATTATTTTCATTATTATTATCTAATAGTTTTGAATGAATCATTAAGGTGCTAAAACCAAACACTTACTTTCTTCGGTTTACCAAGCTATAAAGAAATTTGCAAACTATTTTTTTAAATACAACTTAATTGACTTGCAATAATTTTGACTTCATTTAGCGAATTTATTTCATCTTTCGATCTCTCAAAATCTCCATTATTCACCTCATGAGTAATAACGACAATTTCAGCTTTGTCCTCACTTGCATCAAGTTGAACAATTGATTCGATTGATACATTATTCTTTCCAAAAATATCTCCAATCTTTCCTATGACACCTGGACTATCAAGACAAATAATTCTAAGGTAATTTTTTTTATTTATTTGTGAAGATCCTATGATATGACAGTTTCTCCAGAAATCAAAAGATAATAATGGATCGATTGAATTATTATTTTTTACTGAGGCGGCATGCAGATTTAATATATCTGATACTACTGATGCAGCAGTTGGGCCACTCCCTGCACCTGGACCATACAACATTATCTCTCCAAGAGGATCAGCCTCTATCAATAAGGCATTATTAACTCCCTTAACTGTTGCCAATGGATGAGATTTTGGAATCAAAGAAGGTCCTACCCAAATATTCAAAGCGAGTGAATCATTACTATTAATTTGTCCCCTTTCGGAGAGCGCTAAAAGTTTTATTTCAAACCCTAATTTATTGGCATATTCGATATCCTTTAGATTAATTTTACTAATGCCCTCAGAATGAATCTCCTCTCTTTTAATTTTCCCTCCAAATGCAAGTTCACTAAGAATTGAAATCTTATCAGCAGCATCATGGCCCTCAACATCTGCAGTTGGATCAAATTCTGCATAACCAAGGCTTTGGGCCAATTTTAAGGTCTCCTTGTAATCAGCTTTTTCATTTGTCATCTTTGAAAGAATAAAATTTGTTGTGCCATTTATTATCCCAACCATTTTTTTTATGCTGTTACTTTTTAATGATCTTTTTAAGGGTTCAATTATAGGAATCCCCCCGCAAACTGCCGCCTCTGACAATATATAAACTCCTTCTTTAGATGCAGTTTTATATATTTCTTCTCCATATCTTGCAATGACTGCTTTATTTGCTGTAACAACAGATTTACCTAATTTTAATGATTGCAGAATAATATCTTTCGCTAAATCAACCCCACCCATTACTTCAACAATTACATCTATAGAGGGGTCATTAATTAATTTAAATGGATCATCAGTTAATAAATTATTATCTAGCTCAATATCCCTTTTTTTATTAAGATCTTTAACTGCTATTTTTGCAATTTCTATTTCTTTTAGAATTGGATGTGAATCAACTTCAGAACTTAATATTTTATAAATCCCTGAACCTACAGTTCCAAAACCTACAATCCCAATTTTGCATTTTCTCATTTTTTATTTCTTTTAACTTTGAGTTTAATTTTATATTATTAGGCCTACAAAAATTCATTTGCTTGAGACTGCATTTTCAATAAAATGTTTAAAAAACCATTTGATCGTGAAGGGGTTAAGCTTGCTTTCAAACCAGTATCTTCTATAAATTTCTTATCTATTTCAACAACTTCATTTGGTGTTAACTCATTTAATCCACTTATTAGAAAGGCCAACAAACCCTTTGTTATGAGAGCATCAGAATATCCTTCCCAAAATAATTTACCGGCTTTAATAGTTGCCTTAACAAAAACTTCTGAAACGCATCCCTTAACTTTATTTTCTTCAACAAGGATTTCACTATCTGGTTCTTTCAATTTTTTGCCTAACCACAAAATGTATTCATATTTTCTTTTTGGATCTTCTGATTTCTTCAACTTTTCTACTAATTTTGATAAATTATTGTATTTTTCCTGATTTTCCATTTTTTAAAACTATAAATTAATCACTTTATGAATCTTCTATTATACAAATATTTCTTTTTCTGTGATAAAGCCCGATAAAGGAATATCCCACTCAGCTCTGGTTAATGGAATCGTACTTACACAATTAGAAGTTAATACTCCAATGCATGGAACATTTCTCCAATCATTATCTCTCCTTAATTTATCAAAATAACCTCCTCCATAACCTAATCTTGTTAAATTTTTATCAACGGAAAGACATGGTACAAATATCATGCTTATCTGCAAATGACTTAATGGGGAAGAGTTATTTGGACTTAGTATCCCCTCAGAATCTTTGGTAAGAGGTTTTTCATCCCATGGATAAAATAACAACTCTTTTTTATCTTTACATCTAGGCAAAGCTAAAGTAAATTTTTTCTTAAGACTTCTTATATCAACTTCATTTTTTAGAGGCCAATATATGGCTATATAACCAATATTTTTATATCCCTTAACAAATGAATCAATATATAATCTTACATTTTTTTCTACATTTTCTCTTTGATTAAGAGAAATCCCATCTCTTAGTTTTCTAAACGTATCCCTCTCCAATTTCTTATTTTCAAAGATCGTCATATTAAATTTTCAGTTAAAGCCATCCTCATTTAGTTTTGTGAGTGCTATAGCCAATGCATCTGCTGAATCATCAGGTTTTGGAGGTTTGTCAAGATCTAAGTTATACATAACAGCATCAAGAATATCTTTCTTAGATGCCTTTCCAGACCCAGCAATTGTTAATTTTATCTGAGCAGGTGAATACTCACTAACATGAATTTTTTTAGAGGCCAATACCATCATAATCACGCCTCTAGCCTGCACCACACTAATGGTAGTGCTTGATCTGTAAAAGAAAAATTTTTCTACCGCCGCTGATGTTGGATTCCAATGATTTATTAATTCATTAAGATCTTGGAATATCTCATAAAGTCTATCTTCTTCTTTTTTATCTTTACCTGTCTCAATAACGCCGCAATCTAATAATATCTTTCTTTCATTTTCTATCTCAATTATTCCATAACCAACTCTAGCTAATCCAGGGTCAATCCCAATTATTCTCACTGTTATTAAGCTTCAGCAGACAATTGAAATTTTGAAAGATTTTCTTTTTCATCTAAATCAAATACTTTACAAAAAGCTTGAATAACTCTTTCACCTGAATCAACTTGTTCTAAGGGATCTTTTCTAAGTCTATGTCTTAAAGAACAAGAAATAACCCTTGCTATGTCATCTTCTTGCACTTCAGTTCTGCCCTCAAAGGCTGCAATTGCCCTTGCAGACCTATTTGTAACAATATCTCCACGTAAACCATCAACATCTAGTTCTCCGCAGATTGCAGAAATATTCAATCTTAGGTCATCGTCCATTTGAACAGAATTTAATATTTCTTGTGCTTTAATAACCTTTTGTTGAAGTTCATCCTGTTGTTTCTCAACACTCAATGAAAACTCATCAGGATTATCGTCAAAAGAAGTTCTTTGATCTACTACTTGAACTCTTAATTCAGCATCTCTAACTGTCTTAACTTCAACACTCATTCCAAACCTGTCCAATAGTTGAGGCCTTAATTCACCTTCTTCTGGATTGCCTGAACCAATAAGGACAAACCTCGCAGGATGTCGAACTGAGACTCCCTCCCTTTCAACTGTATTCCATCCGGAAGCAGCCGAATCTAAAAGTACATCAACTAAATGATCATCAAGCAAATTCACTTCATCAACGTATAGTAAACCCCTATTAGCTTTAGCCAACAATCCAGGTTCGAATGCCTTAACACCTTCACTCAAAGCCTTCTCTATATCAATGGTTCCACAAAGCCTGTCTTCAGTAGCCCCTAAAGGCAAGTCAACCATAGGTACTTGTTTTTGAATACTCTCTAGATTTTCTCCTTGAGTAATTTTTTCCAAAACTTCTTTACTTTGTAAATCAGGATCGACTAGTGAACTATTATATGGATCGTCTTTAACAACATCGATTGCAGGCAACAAATCAGCTAAGGCTCTGATTGTAGTAGACTTTCCAGTCCCTCTATCACCCATTATCATCACTCCTCCAATTCTTGGATCAATAACATTTAACAAGAGAGCCAATTTCATTTCTTCTTGACCAATTACTGCTGTAAAAGGAAAAACTCTTCTTTTCTTTGTTGTAGGCACAGTTTTAGTTTTCTTAAATATTCAAATAATCAATAGATGCTACTTCAGAAAATGTTTTTAGTAAATATCCCTATCAAATTAAAACAAGAAGTGAATAATAACTAATCAAATTTATACTTACTTATTTTTTTTTGAATTGTTCAAAAACCAGTTTATTTGATGGACAATTCCTCTTAAAACATTTATTTCGTGCATTGATGTATTTGCCCTCAAAATAAAATTCTTAAATTTACTGATTTTTGCCTTGGAGGTATGTTTTAAGAGATATCCAACTCGCAAAAGCATTTCCTCTATCTCCACAAATGTATCATGTACTTCTTTCGATGATGCTAAGTTAAAAACTTTTAATTCATTATTTAAATTCTTTTTAGAAGACTTATTTAATTCATACAAAACTATTGAAACAGCGTGAGAAAGATTTAATGAAGGATTATTCTGAGAAGTTGGAATATTAAAAGTTTTATTTGCTAGAAGCAATTCACTGTTAGTTAAACCTCTATCTTCTCTTCCAAATATAATTGCTAAATTATTTATCTTCTTAAAGGATAAAGTCCAATCAAATATATCTTCAGAAGATACAAAAAATGAATCTTTATTTACATCAATCCTTCCACAAGATGCTAAAACCAAATCACAATCAAAAATTGCTTTTTGAAGATCATCAAAAACCTTACAATGTTTAAGAAATTTTTGACCTTTAAGAGCCATTTTTTTTGCTTCTAAAGAAAATATGTCGCATTTAGGAGAAACAATTCTTAATTCATCAACTTCAAAATTACTGCATAATCTAGCAACGCTTCCTACATTTAAAGGGCCATTTGGTTCAACTAAAATTACCTTTAAATTAGAAAAATTTTTTCCCAAAATCATTCAAGGCTATGAAGATATTTTAATAAATTGGACATATTTACAGGATCAATTTCAAAACTTGGCATAGGAGGAGTTAGGCCTCCAGTAACTTGTTTTATTATCTCTTTATCATTCAAACGTTTAGTTATTGAGTGTAAGTCTGGGCCCACTAATCCTCTTGCTGTAATTCCATGACATCCAACACAATTTATCTTAAAAAGAGCATCTCCTTCCTCAGCAGAGCCATTAAGCTCAAGAGTTTCAATAATATATTTGTTATTTTCATGATGATTTACGAAAAATATTGAAAAACAAATCAATAAAACTCCAAATACAACAAAAACAATTTTTAAGAATTCTCTTTTAAAGTCTCTTTCTGCTGCAGTTGATGAAGATGTTGACACAAAAAATAGTCTCTATGTAACAATTGTGAATAAGAAATTCAAAAAAGGCAAAAAAATGATCGAGCCTCTTCTATGTGGAATTGTTTTAGGTTTAGTTCCAATAACTCTTCTTGGATTATTCGTAAGTGCATGGAATCAATACAGAAGAGGTTCAGGGATGCTGGACATTGATTAAAAATGTTAATCTTGACTGCCCATAATTTCTTACATCTATAGTTTCCCACAAAGTACTTTTTTTAATAAAAAGGTTTGGAGAATGTTCACAAATAACTGTTGAATCTTTTTTTAAAAGATTACAATTAAATAATTGATTTAAAACTAATTCATGGAAATCCACATCGTATGGAGGATCTAGATAAACAAAATCAAATTTTAATTTGTTTAAATCCATATTTCTAGATGATAAGTTTCTCTCATAATTTGGTTTTGTCCATTTCAAAACGTCTTTACAAATAACTTCGATATCATTTCTCCTATTCTCTATATTCTCCAACGAGAGTAAATTTTCTAAGCAAATTTTTGAGTTGATTTTGTTTTTTTCAATTGCAATTATTTTGCTTGCCCCGTGATTATAGGCTTCACAAGATATGGCCCCTGTTCCACTAAATAAATCTAACCAGTTACTATTTTCAACTCTTTTGTTCAATATATTAAATATGGCCTCTCTCACTCTCAAAGTTGTAGGTCTGGTATAAGAATTATTTGGACTTTGGAGTTTTTTACCACCTATTAATCTTAAGTTAGTCTTCATCCCTAAGAATCTGTTATTGAATATTACTCAGCCATCTTCTCAAAAGTTTTTCACCGGTTTTTCCAGATTTTTCCGGATGAAATTGACAGGCCAATAAATTATCATTCTCAATCATTGCAGTTAATTTTTCAGAGCCATAATCAACCTGAGCTGCAATAATATTTAAGTCATCTGGGATTGCATGATAGGAATGTACAAAATAGACCCAATTATTTAATTCTTCAATCCCAAATAAAGTATTTTTTTTTGTAGGTAAAAGTTGGCACCAACCCATGTGTGGGATTCTTTGGTTAACAATATTGGGTATTTTTTGTATTTTTCCTTTTAAAATTCCCAGCCCTTGAACTTTTCCTTCATCACTAGATTCAAAAAGGAGTTGGAGACCTAAACATATCCCAAAAAAGGACTTCCCACTTTTAATCCAATTTTTCAAATCAGTTATCAAATCAGTATTTATGAGATTATTCATCGCTGGATCAAATGCTCCAACCCCAGGAAGTATTATCGCCTTACAAAGCTTGGAATCATTAAAGTTTTTAATTAATATAATTTCTTCTCCAAGACTTTCTAGAGATTTTGTTACAGAATGAATATTACCCATTCCATAGTCTATTAGTCCAATTTTATGCAAAGCTTTTAAATTTATAAATGCTTAGTTAAAGTGCTCGAAAGAGTTGCTTTTGGCACAGCACCAACAACGGTATCAACCTTTTGACCTCCTTTAAAGATCATTAATGTAGGAATACTTCTAATTCCGTATTGACTGGCTACATTTGGATTCTCATCTGTGTTTAATTTAAAAACTTTAATTTTCCCTTCAAAGTCTTTTGAGATTTCTTCTACAACTGGAGCGACCATCCTACATGGACCGCACCATGGTGCCCAAAAATCAACCAATACTGGTAGATCACTTTGCAGTACATCCTTGTCAAATGAAGAATCAGTTACGGCTGGAGCTGATGACATAATTTAAGTATTCCTTTTTGAAAATTTAGCAGGCAATTCTTTTAAGTGATGATTTCATTACAGATAAAATAATATAAGTAACAAAATATCTAAAAAAGCCCGATTAATCGGGCGATTTAGTGTGTGAGGAGTATGGGGTTTCCCCCATCATTTCATAATAACTCCTAATTAGAAAATTTTTCAATTTAATACTTAATTCACTAAGGATTTATAATTTTGCTCTAAATGAACTACTTACCCATCCCAAGCTGCTGAGCTTTTTGATAAACCTTACCTTCTGTAAGAAGCGATGGTGCGATAACTATTTCAACTTCTTGCATTTCTTTAATATTTTTTGCCCCAAGAGTACTCATTGAGGTTCTAATGGCTCCTAATAAGTTATGTGTCCCATCATCAAGTAAGGCAGGGCCTTTAATTATTCTTTCTAAGGATCCTGTAGAACCAACTTCAATTCTTGTGCCCCTTGGCAATACTGGACTTGGAGTAGCCATACCCCAGTGAAATCCTTTACCTGGAGCGTTTGAGGATTTAGCTATTGGGGATCCAATCATTACAGCATCTGCTCCACATGCTAAACATTTACAGATATCTCCGCCCGTTACAATTCCTCCATCACCAATAATAGGAATATAACGACCACTTTCTTTAAAGTAATCATTTCTTGCCGCACTACAATCAGCAATTGCAGTTGCTTGAGGGATTCCAATTCCCAATACTCCTCTTGATGTACATGCCGCTCCAGGTCCTATTCCAACCATCAATCCTGCAACTCCAGCATCCATGAGAAGTTTTGCAACTTCGTAAGTAACACAATTACCCGCTACAACTGGGACATTCATAGATTGACAGAGATCTTTAATATTTAAGGTTTCCTTACCTTCCATACCAAGATGTTCAGTTGAAACAACTGTTCCTTGAAGAAAAAATAAATCTATTTTGGAATTATTAAGTGTTTCTTTAAACTTAATAGCAGCTTGAGGAGTCCCACTAAAAGCAGCGATACCTCCTCCTTCTTTGACCTCATTTATTCTTTGTAAAATCAATCCCTCCTTGACGGGTTCACTGTATATCTTCTGCATTAACGGAACAAAATCATTCTTCCCGACTGATGCTATTTGGTTCAATATTTCATCAGGATTTTCATATCTTGTTTGTATGCCCTCCATATTAATAACCCCTAGGGAACCTAATTTTGTGAGTTCTACAGCCGTATTGACATCGACAACACTGTCCATGGCACTAGCTACGATCGGAACTTCTCTTTTGATATCACCTATTGACCAAGAAGGATCAGTCAAATCGTAATCAAGTGTTCTATTACCAGGGACTAAAGCTATTTCATCAATGCCATAAGCCCTTCTGACTTTTTTATTTAAACCAAGTTCAATATTCACGGAATTTTTCTCTTTATTTTGAATAAATTAACAACTAAAGGGGTAATAAGCCAAGGTTTATTCAAAAACAACAGGTTTTATTTTGATTTGTGTGTAAATGTGAGTATTTGGGAATTAAATAAATCTTTTTTTTTATTCATTATGACAATCAGCGATTATTATTAAAGAAAGGATTTTTGTATGTCTGATATTTTAGATTCCGATAACTCAGGATTAAGCGAAGATAACGACCGAATTATTCAGACTGACCTAAGAAATGAGATGTCTCGTTCATACCTTGAGTATGCAATGAGCGTTATAGTTGGTCGTGCTCTTCCAGATGCAAGAGATGGATTAAAACCTGTTCATAGAAGAATTCTTTATGCAATGTATGAACTTGGTTTGACTAGCGGTAGACCATACAGAAAATGTGCAAGAGTTGTTGGAGAAGTACTTGGTAAATACCACCCTCATGGCGATACTGCTGTTTATGATGCTTTGGTTAGGATGGCTCAGGATTTCTCTATGAGGATGCCACTCATAGATGGCCATGGAAACTTTGGTTCTGTTGATAACGACCCTCCAGCAGCAATGAGATATACAGAATCTCGTTTACAGTCTCTTACAGATGAAAGTTTATTAGAGGATATTGAATCTGAAACTGTAGATTTCGCCGATAATTTTGACGGTTCTCAGCAAGAACCAACAGTTTTACCTGCTAGGATTCCTCAACTACTACTAAATGGATCATCTGGAATAGCAGTAGGAATGGCAACTAATATTCCACCTCATAACTTAGGGGAATTAATTAATGGTCTTAAATCAATAATCAAAAACCCTTCAATTGAAGATAGAGAACTTTTTGAAATAATTAAGGGTCCTGATTTTCCCACAGGTGGTCAAATCTTAGGCAGAGATGGTATCAGAGAAACTTTCAAGACAGGAAGGGGTTCAATAACTATGAGAGGTGTAGCAAATATTGAGCAAATTAAATCCAGTGGTAGAGCAGAAAAAGATGCAGTAATAATTACAGAGCTTCCATTTCAAACTAATAAAGCGGCATTGATAGAAAGAATTGCTGACTTGGTTAATGAAAAAAAATTAGAAGGTATTTCTGATATTAGAGATGAAAGTGATCGAGACGGAATGAGGATTGTTATTGAACTAAAAAGGGATGCCTACCCACAAGTAGTTTTAAATAATTTATTTAAGTTAACACCTCTACAAAATAACTTTAGTGCAAATATCCTTGCTTTAGTAAAAGGAGAGCCCACAACACTTTCACTCAGGAAAATGTTAGATGTATTTCTAGACTTCAGAGTGGAGACAATAAGGCGAAGAACAGGATTTTTATTAAAAAAGGCTGAAGAGAGGGATCACATTGTAAAAGGTCTTTTATTAGCATTGGGTGCTATGGATGAGATTATTAATCTAATAAGATCAGCAAAAGATACAGTTTCAGCCAGAGAAAAATTACAAACTGATCATGAGTTATCTGCCACACAGGCAGAAGCTATTTTACAAATGCAATTAAGAAGATTAACAGCACTAGAAGCAGATAAAATCAAAGGGGAACATGATGAGTTAACCAGAAAAATCAACTTATATCAGCAAATATTGAATAGTAAAGAAAGAATTTTTGAAATTATTCTTGAAGAACTTAATAAAATCGATGAAAGATTTTCCTCTCCAAGAAAAACAGAAATACTTGATTTAGGCGGTGGTCTAGATGATATTGATCTTATCGCTAATGACAGATCTGTAGTTTTATTGACTGAAGCAGGTTATTTAAAAAGAATGCCTGTTAATGAATTTGAATCTACAAGTCGTGGCTCTAGAGGTAAAGCTGGAACTAAGACACAAGAAGATGATGAA
>NZ_JAKVCI010000025.1:0-19647 GCF_022447305.1 Prochlorococcus sp. ALOHA_ZT_50
ACAAATAATAAGGACAATAATAAAGAAAGTTTAGTTGATATCGCAGTTGATCCAGAAATTTTAGCGAGAGAATTAGCCTTAGAAATTGAAATAGATCCTCTAGCACAAATTGATGAAGATTCTTTTCCAAAAGGTTTAAACATAACTCAAGAGTGCAATGAAGCATTAAAAATGCTCAAAGGTAACAGAGAAGAAAGAATACAGGGATTAAGAATATTTTGTGAATATAGAGATTCAAGATCTTTTCCTCTTTTGTTACCATTACTTGATCAACCTTGTCCTGTTGAAAGAATGAGTGTGGTATATGCTTTAGGTCGTAATCCATGTCCTAGCGCGGTCGAGAAACTTGTCAGTCTTTTGGAGACTGACGATAATGCTTATGTCAGAAGAGCGACTGCATGGAGCTTAGCTAATTATGATAATCAAATTGTTTTGGAGCCATTAATAAATGCTTTGAAGAACGATGTAGCTGCAGTAAGGTTATGGTCATCTAGTTCTTTAGCTGAAATCGGAAATGTTTCTTTGGAAAATGCTCAATTGGCAGCAGAACAACTTTTAATAAGTTTAAAAATAGATAATGAACCGGGTGTAAGAAGTAATTGCATCTGGTCATTGTGTAGATTGTACGAAAAATTAAATAATACATTTCAAGAAAGTTTCGTTGATGAATGTACCAAGATAGCTCTTTTCGATAAAGAACCTTCTGTTATGGAAGAAGCAAAAACTGCCTTGGATTCAATGGGGATGCAAGGTTTTTATAACTAAATTTCTTAATTTTTTTACAAGAACACTAGATAACTAATTAATTTATCAGATATTCAATATAAAAATTAAAATTAATTAACTTGTACCAACTGAAACAAAATATTTTCGTTATTCTATATAAAGTAAAAGTACTCAGTACTTGAATTTAATGCCTCAAAAAACATTGAGATTCAAAATTCATCAAGACGGAAGAGTTGAAGAGACTGTTGAGGGATTTACTGGTAATTCATGCAATGAAGCTACAAAAAATCTCGAAGATGCTCTCGGTAAAGTAACAGTTAAGAATAAAACTTCTGATGCTTTCATCTCTAATCAAAGTGAAAACTTAACACAATTAAATAACGAATCTAATGTCACATTTTAGTACAATTAAAACTCAGCTCAAAGAAGTAGAGCCATTAATTAAGGCTTTAAATCATTTCGGTTATAGTATTAATCAAGAAGAAAAGTTTGTAAAAGGATATAAAGGTCAATTCACAGCCGTTGATATAAGTATGAATTTACCTGGTGATACCCAAGTTGGATTTAAATGGGATAACAATTCTAATGCATATGAATTAGTTACTGACCTTGATCTATGGAAATTTGAGATTCCAGTAGAAAGATTTATCTCAAAAGTTACACAAATGTATGCTTACCAAACAATCATTTCTAAAACGCAAGAAGATGGATATCAAATCGTAGAGCAAAAAAATAAAAATGATGGTTCTATTGAATTGGTCTTAACCAAGTGGGAAAACTAATGTCAAGATATGGATTTTACGGATCCATTTCATAATACTGAAGAAAATATTGAGATTACAGGCTATGAGCCCGTTTTAGGTGGTCAGTTAGCCGAAAAAGCTGTATGGGTTGATGAAGCAAAGTGTATTGGTTGTCAGTACTGTGTTCACGTCGCTTCGAACACTTTCACTGTTGATGAATTTCATGGTAGAAGTCGAGCTATTAGGCAAGATGGAGATAGTTCTGATGTCATACAAGAAGCAATAGATACATGCCCTGTTGATTGTATTCATTGGGTCAAATTTGAAGAATTGGATGATTTAGAGAATAGTCTCGATAGGGATATGTTTCAAACATTTGGAAAGCCACCGAGAATGAATAAGCACTAATATCAAAAAGATGCAATATCGTAGATTTGGTAGAACCAATCTGAAGATTCCTGTTTTATCTTTAGGTGGTATGAGATTTCAAAAAAGTTGGGATCAATTAGATTTTTCTGAGGTTTCATACGAAGAACAAAATAAAGTAGAAAATATATTAGATCTTGCAACACAATATGGCTTAAGTCATGTAGAAACCGCCAAGTACTATGGAACTTCTGAGGTGCAATTAGGGATGTGTTTTAAGAATACTAAGAAAATCCCAAATATAATCCAAACAAAGATTCCACCAAATAGTGATCCGGAAATTTTTGAGCGAGATGTATTATCTAGCATTGAAAAATTGAAAGTTAAAAAAATTGATTTGTTAGCAATACATGGTATCAATACTGCTGAACATTTACATCAGGCTATTCGAGATGGAGGTTGCATTGATATTTTGAGGAATTTTCAAAAAGAAAATTTAATTGGATCTATTGGATTTTCAACCCATGGAAAATCTTCACTTATTGAAAAGGCCATATCAACAAACTTATTTGATTATGTAAATTTGCACTGGTATTTCATTAATCAGGAAAATACAAAGGTTATTAATTTAGCCAATAAGCATGATCTTGGGGTTTTCATAATAAGTCCCACTGATAAAGGGGGACATCTTCATACTCCCTCAAGAAAAATGTTGGAATTTTGTAAACCACTTCATCCTATAGTTTTTAATGATCTTTTTTGCTTAAGAAATCAAAATGTCCATACTTTGAGTGTCGGTATTGCAAAAGAGACAGATTTTGCTCTGCATTTAGAAGCTGTCTCGTTGTTATCAGAATCTGAGAAGTATGTGCCTAAGATAATTAACAAATTAAGGCAGGAATCAATTAATTCCTTAGGTTTAGAGTGGCATCAAAATTGGAATAGAAATTTACCAAGTTGGGAATATACTCCGGGAAATATTAATATTCCTGTTCTGCTTTGGCTTTCAAATTTAATTGATTGGTTGGGTATGGAAGGATATGCAAGAGCTAGATATCAATTGCTTGGTAATGGAAGCCACTGGTTCCCAGGATTCAACGCGAATTTACTAGATGTAGATGTTTCTGAAGGGCAATTATTGAAAGTATTAGAAGGTCATATAAATCCAAAAAAAGTTATAAAAAAATTGAGAAATTTAAAAGAAAAGTTTGGAGATAAGAATGCTAAAAGATTATCAAGAAAATAATTTCATAATGGATTTTTTTCAGGTTTGCCAACTTTTCTTGGGTAAATTTCAGGACAAAAATTCTTTGGTTGAATAAGAATAATATTTCGGGTGCCTTTATTTCTTGGTAATAGTATCTCTTTTTTATCTTTAACTTTCCCTTCTAATATTTCTAAAGTTTTATCTAGATTTTTGCTTTCTTCATTCGTCCATTTGCCACAATATAAAACTCCAAACCCTTCTTTTTTTAACATTGGTAGTATATATTCTGAAACTGTTGATGGATTACTAACCGCTCTAGTTGTTGCAATATTAAAATTATTTCTCATTGACGATTGGTGGGCTAAATTCTCAACACGATCATTGATTACATGAATATTGTTTTTGAAATTGATCTGCTCAACTAAAATTTTTATTGCATCTGTTTTCTTTTTCAAAGAATCAATTAGGTATATCTCAGAATTAGGATGAGTTATTGCATAAGCTAAACCTGGGAAGCCACAGCCTGATCCAATATCTAAAAATTTTTTATTATCAAAATTAATATTCGTGAAAGCTTTGAATGGCCAAATGCTGTCAAAAACTTGAGATACCCAATAATCATCACCATCAGTTAATCTTGTGAGATTGGTCTTATTATTTAATTCTTTAATTTTAATTTGTAACTCTTGAAATAAATTTATTTCTTCTTCAGTTATTAAGGAAAGAATTTCTTCTGGAATGTTTTGTTTTTTCATTTCGTTATAAATATGAATTTTAACCATCCATTAAATACATTCTATTTAGTAAAAATTTATTAGAATTACAATATTAATAAAAGATTATTTTGAAAGGGGAAACTTCCTATTACAAAATTTTAGGTGTAAATGAAAATGCATCCAATCATGAATTAAGAAAGGCATTTTGTAAACTTTCTATTGAGTTGCATCCCGATACAACTTCATTAGAAATAGACGTTGCTAAAAGTAAATTTCAAGAAGTTCTTGAAGCTTATGAACATTTAAATAATAGTAATTTAAGGAAAATATATGATGACAAACTAAAAGAAAACTCTAGGATTACAAATAATACTAACGTTTTAAATAATTTAGTAATCGATTCTAATAATCAAAATTTAATAGGAAATAGAAGACCTTTTTCGAATGGAGAATTGTTTTCGTTGTTTCTTTTAATTATCATCATTTCTATAAGTTTAATTGGTTCAATTTTTATTGCTTCTTTTACTGGAAAAGAATTAGAGACAATACCGCTTTGGCTAATTAAATAATTTTTTAAAAAAGTCTGTGAATCCCTCTAAAAAACCTATCAATCAAAATTCACTGCAATCATTGGAATTGTGGCTAACTGATTTAGGTGCTGTGAAGGATATTAATAATCCATCTAAATGGTATCTGTTACTTTCAAATTGGAATGCAACTATTATTTTTGAACAAGAAGATTTAAGTGTTATCTGGGAAAGTGAAGGACAAGAAACTAAAAGACTATTTTCCTATTGCATTAATAGAGAAGATGTGGAAAATGCAATACTGCAGGGACCTTAAATTTCTATCTAAAGATTTTCTAAGATTTGCCTTATTATCCAGTAACTTTTTTCTAATTGATCATCGGTTATACAGAGAGGTGGCAAGAGATAAATAACATTCCCGAGGGGTCTAATAAATAAACCTTGCTCCATTGCAAGACTCTTTATTTCTTTCCCAATATTATTGAAATAACCTTTTTTGTTCCCAATATCTAAATCGAAGGCAGCAATTGTGCCGGATACCCTTACCTTTTTTATATAAGGTAAGTTTTTAAATTTAATTAAATGAGATAAATGTTTTTCTTCAAATGAAAGGTATTTTTGTGGTTCTTTTTCTAATAAATCAAGGCTAGCGTTTGCTGCAGCACAACCTAAAGGATTAGCAGTAAAACTATGTCCATGCCAAAAAGTTTTTCTTGGGGAATCATCAATAAAGGATTGAAAAATTTTTTCTTTACATAAAGTTATTCCCATCGGTAAAAATCCACCAGTTAAACCTTTTGAAATACTTATTAAATCAGGAATGATTTTTGCCTTTTGAAAAGCAAAAAGGGTTCCACATCTTCCAAACCCAGTCAATACTTCATCGGCAATTAACAAAGAATTATTATTTTTTATAATTTCTGAAACTTTTTTTATAAACTGAGGCCTAACCATATTCATCCCTCCTGCTCCTTGAACAAGTGGCTCAAGGATTACTGCAACTGTGGGAGTTTTAAGTAGAGTTTCTAATTTTTGGATCGCCTCATTTTCTTTATTTTCTACTTCTTCATCGTTCATCCAAGTTGAAGGCCAGGGGACTCTCCTAACTGGGAACATAAGATTATCGAAATTCTCATTAAAAATATTTCTTTCACCTAAAGCCATTGCTCCAAATGTATCGCCATGATAGGCGCCATCAAAAGCTACTATTTGAGTTCTTGTCTCTCCTCTATTTTGCCATGATTGGAAGGCAATTTTTAAAGCGACTTCCACTGCAGTAGAACCGTTATCAGAAAAGAATAATCTTTCTAGTTTTGTTAATTCACTAAGTCTTTCCGCTAATTTTTTTGCCTGTGGATGTAAGAAATCAGCAAATATAACTTGCTCAAGTTTTTTTGATTGATCAAAAATGGCATCCGCAATATATTCGTTACTATGACCATGAAGAGTTACCCACCAACTACTAATTGCATCTATTAGCTCTTTTTTAGGATTTTTAGTAAATAGGAGGGCATCTTTACCATGAGTTACTTCTATTTGCGGTTTGCTGTTATTGATTTGTGTAAAAGGTGGCCAAATATTTGGGTGCCAATCTTGATTTGGAGTTTTTGAATCCAAAGATTTCATTTAACTTATTTTTGAGTTTAATAGTGAGATCAACTTATTCTTGATGTCTAGTTCTTTCCATAGTATATCTAAATTATTTGAGTCCATTTTTTTGATGTAAGGAAATTCAGCAATTAAAGGAATACCACTAAAATCAACTAGAGTTTTTGGATTATCTAGGTGTTTTTCGCCATTGACTACTAAACCTAAAATCTCAATATTTCTTCGTTTTAAGGCCTCAATACTAAGCAGGGTATGGTTAAGAGTGCCAAGTGAGCTCTTACATACAAGTATTACCGGAAGATTCCATTGTTTTATTTGATCTATTTGCAAAAAATTGCGTGTTATTGGAACCATTAATCCACCTGCAGTTTCTACAATTAATGAGCCTTGCACTTTTGGCAATCTCAACTTGTCAAAGTTAATAGTTTTTTGATCTATTTCAGCAGCCCAATGAGGAGATAGAGGTTTTGTAAAGACATAAGCTTCTTTGATTATTTTCTCTTTACTTACTTGTGCAAGTTTTTCAACAGTTTGACTATCAGTTTGCGATTCAATACCACTTTGAATAGGCTTCCAATAAAAGGAATTTAATCCTTTAACGAAAAAAGAGCTTATTAAAGTTTTCCCAATATCAGTATCTGTTCCACAAATTATAAATTTGAAAATATTTTTGTGACTACTCATAATTTCTTTATGATTTGAATCTCAATTTGCCATGAAAGGTTCACTGTATTATTGTAATTCTTTGGCCAAAACTTTTGAATTTCCTTTAACTCTTTCACTGTTTTGCGTTTACAATTTGTTGATTGTGCTCCTACATTTTTAATGCTTCTAAAAAGCTTATATACATCTTCAAAATTTTCAAGATAATTAAACTGTTCTGAATAATGTATTTCAGTTGATTTGAAATCTTTTAATAATTCTTTAGAGCAAAGGAAATTAAGACCACTATATTCAATATCAATTTTTTTACAAGTATCTTTCCATTCAGGAAAACAATCTTTTGTTGGATATGAAATGATTAAAAAACCTCCAGGTGTTAATTTGCTAAACCAATTTTTTATTATCTTTTCTGGGTTGTTTAACCAATGTATGCAAAAGTTAGATGTTAATAGAGAACAGTTATTTATTTCAGGAGGTAAATCATTATTCAAATCCCATAAAATTTTTTTTCTAGATAATTTATTCTCAAGAAGCATTTTCTTGCTGAAATCAATTCTGGATACTTTTTGGGAAGAAAATTTTTTTTCTATTTCATCTGCTAATAGTCCTGGTCCTGATCCTAGATCTATCCATTCACCTTTTTTTTGGGGATTTAATTCTTTGATAAATTGAACAATCTTTTTTGCAAAAAATTTCTGAATATTTGAATGCTCTAAATACCGATATGCAGCATCATTGAAATTATTTTTTATTTTCTCATTCCACTTTTTACTATCCATTTCAATCATTAAGTGTATTAAGTAAGATCTCGTATAAATTTAAATTATTCAAGCAATGACCTTGTTGAGCTAATTTAATTAAAATTGGCTTCCTATCAAGTGTTTTATTTAAGGAATCTAAAAAGTTATTATTTGATTCGTTGTCAAGAATCAAATCATTTTCTGATTTTATAAAAATAATTTTGCAATCTTTTCTTAAAAATACTGGAAAATCTCTATTGATGTAAAGTTGTTTTAAATCACTTAAAAGAAGAGTTTTATTTAAACTCTCTAGACTTTTATAAAAGATATTTTTAAAACTATTATTCATATGATTTGGCATAAATGATCTATGTATAAATTCTTTCAACATATCCTTAGGTTCATCTTTTATGATTTTTGTTTCCATTCTTTTTAGAGACCTCAAAATAAAGTTTCTCTTATTACTTAAAGGAAGAAAATTATTAAAAGAATTTATAAGAACAATATGAGTTGCTTCTTTTAAAATTTTTTTTTGCATTAAATGAAAACCAAATGAATGGCATAAAGTCATTCTGATTTCTTTTTTAGATTCGCTTTTAATCCATTTTGCTTGATAATTATTTGTCGAAAAATAGCCCCTTTCATTATCTTGCCAATGCCAATTATTATTTAAAAAATCAACTTTATAATCATCCCAGAAATATTTATTTAGTCCCCACCCATGTTGAGTAATAATTTGTTTCATTTAAACTCTTTTAATACTGCAATGAAATTCTTTAGCAGATTAAAATCTAAGTTTCTTCGTATTGTTATTCTGATTCTTGATTGCCCCACTGGAACAGTTGGAGGTCTTATCGCAATTGCTAAAAACCCATTTTCTTCGAGATATTTTTGTAGATAAATTGCCTTCTCTTCTTGGCCAACAATAATTGATAAAATGTGAGAATCTCCCTGAACTGGAAAACTAAAATTTTTAATAATTTCATCTTTCCATATCTTCGCAGAAGATAACAAATCATTACCCCATTCTTTATTTTCTAAAATTTTTTTTAAACCTTCTAGTGCCCCAGCAGCCAAAGATGGCGCAAGTGCGGTTGTATACCTAAATGCACCACTTGTTTGGATAAGATATTCTCCAATTTCTGAATTGGAAGCTATGAAAGCTCCACCGCTTCCAAATGCTTTTCCAAAAGTTCCAGTAATCATAGTTATATCTGAACGACAATTAAAACTTAAACCCCTGCCTTCAGGGCCCAAGATCCCAATTGCATGAGCTTCGTCAACTAATAATTGAACACTATTTTTTTTGCAAATTTCCGTTATTTCTCTGAGCGGAGCAATTGATCCCTCCATGCTATAAAGAGATTCAACAACAACTAAAATGGAATTTTTTGTGGGGTTAGATTTAATAATTTTATCTTCTAAATCTTTTAAATTATTGTGTGAGAATCGAACTAGTTTTGCTTGAGCAGCTTTGACTCCAACCAATAAAGAGTTATGGATCAATTTATCTGCTATTACGATACTATTTCTGTTTGCTAAAGCCTGGATAGCGGCTATATTTGCTTGAAATCCGCTTGGGAAAAGTAATACTTTCTCTTGATCAAGCCACTTGGCAAGTTCTGTTTCTAATAATTTATGTATTGGTCTTGAACCTGTAATAAACCTAGAGCTTCCTGAACCAATACCTTCTAACAAGCTTATTTCGTAAGCAGCTTTTATTAAATCCTTGTCCCTACTTAATCCAAAATAATCATTACTGCATAAGTCTATAAGTTTTTTATTTTGCGAATTTAAACTTAGAAGTTCGAATGATTTTTTACCTAAAGAAAATGTTTTTAATTTACGGATTCTATTTTTTGGAATTTTTATTTTTTTCATTTTGGCAAAATAAAATATAGTGGATTTAATTAAAAAGATTTAGATTTACTATTAAAGTTTGCAAGGTATTTTTTGTTTATTAATATCTATATAGATCATATATTAAGAAGTTAACTCATCCTCTCTTCAATCACAATTATTGCTTAATTTAGAGGAATATTTCCCCTTTCCGCTAGATGATTTCCAATTAGAAGCAATACGAGCTATTAATAGCGGAAATTCTGTTGTTTTAACGGCACCAACAGGTTCGGGTAAAACATTGATAGGTGAATTTGCTATATATAGAGGCTTATCTCATGACAGCAGAGTTTTTTATACAACACCTTTAAAGGCCCTATCAAACCAAAAGTTTAGAGATTTTGCTAATCAATATGGTGAGAATAAAGTTGGTCTTTTAACTGGAGATATAAGTATAAATAGAGAAGCACCAATCTTAGTCATGACGACTGAGATTTTTAGGAACATGCTTTATGGCGAATTTGATGAATTTGATGATCCCTTAGAAAATTTAGAATCTGTGATTCTTGATGAATGTCATTATATGAATGACCCCCAAAGAGGCACAGTTTGGGAAGAAACTATAATCCATTGCCCTACTAGAACTCAAATAATAGCTTTATCAGCAACAATAGCCAATGCAGATCAACTACAAAATTGGATAGAAAAAGTTCATGGGCCCACAGTACTAATTAATAGTGATAAGAGACCAGTCCCACTTGATTTTATTTTTTGTAGTGTTAAAGGCCTCCATCCACTTTTAAATAATAAGGGTAATGGAATTCATCCAAACTGTAAGATTTGGAGAGCTCCTAAAGGGCAGAAAATAAGAGGAAAAGTGGGCAGGATAATGCAACCAAAGTCTCCCTCAATTGGCTTTGTGATCTCGAAACTAGCTGAACGAAATATGTTGCCAGCTATTTATTTTATTTTTAGTAGAAGAGGATGTGACAAGGCTATTGAGAATATAAAAGATTTAACTTTAGTAAGTTATTCAGAAGCAAGTATGATATCCCAAAAATTAGATGTTTATCTTAAAAATAATCAGGAAGCAATTAAAGATAAATCTCAATGCGAGGCATTAAAACGCGGTATTGCATCTCATCATGCTGGATTATTGCCTGCATGGAAAGAATTGGTTGAGGAATTATTTCAGCAAGGTTTAATAAAAGTTGTTTTTGCAACTGAAACTCTTGCTGCAGGAATAAATATGCCCGCAAGAACAACTGTTATTTCTTCTTTATCAAAAAGGACAGAAGATGGGCATAGATTATTATTTAGCAGTGAATTTTTGCAAATGTCAGGAAGAGCTGGAAGAAGAGGAAAAGATACCCAGGGATATGTTGTTACATTACAAACAAGATTCGAAGGTGCCAAAGAAGCAAGTGCACTGGCTATTAGCAAACCAAATTCTTTAGAAAGTCAATTCACTCCTAGCTATGGAATGGTACTTAATCTTTTACAAAGTTATACTTTAGAGAAGTCTAAAGAATTAATTAAAAGAAGTTTTGGTAGTTTTTTATATTTAGGTGAATCATCAGGTGAGAATATAATTCTTGAAAATTTAGATAAGGATTTAATTGAATTAAAAAAAATTACATCTAACGTTTCATGGAAAGATTTTGATGCATACGAAAAGTTAAAAAATCGTCTTAAAGAAGAGAGAAGACTCTTGAAAATTTTAGAAAAACAAGCAGCAGAAAAATTATCAGAAGAGATAACTAATGCACTCCCATATATTAAAGATGGAAGCTTAATTTCAATCAAAGCTCCTCAAATTAAAAGAAAAATTGTTCCAGGATTAATTTGTAAGAAAATATATGAATCCCAAAAAATTAAGAGTTTATTGTGTTTGACAATTGATAATTTATTTATTCTTATAAAACCCTCATACATAGTAAGTATTTTTAATGATTTGGATGCAATTGATGTCTTAGGACTTGAAGTACCAAAGATGTATTTTTCTGGAGAGGTATTTAGGGGAGATGATATGTCGCAGTGTTATGCGGATCGAATTTTAGAAGTTTCTAAAAAAAATGATTTACAAACTCCACAATATGATTTGACAACGGAAGTTTTGGCACAACAGCAACAAATTAATAATTTAGAAGAAACAGTTACTGATCATCCTGCACACAGATTTGGAGACTCCAAGAAATTAAAGAAATATAGAAAAAGAATTATTGATGTTGAACAAGAAATAAATATTAGAAAAAAACTTCTTGAGGATAAAGAAAATCATAACTGGAGAACTTTTACCGATTTGATTAAAATTTTGAATCATTTTGGTTGTTTAAATGATTTGGAATTGACAGAAGTTGGACAAACAGTTGGTGCAATAAGAAGTGAAAATGAATTATGGATTGGTCTTGTTTTAGTTAGTGGTTATTTAGACGATTTAGATCCTCCTGAGTTAGCTGCAATTATTCAAGCTATATGTGTTGATGTAAGGAGGCCTAATCTTTGGTGTAATTTCAAGCCTTCTTTAAAGGTAATAGATGTTTTTAATGAATTAGATGGTTTAAGAAAATTAGTCTCTTTTCAACAAAATAAGTTTCATATTGAAATTCCTATCTATTTAGAAACAGAGTTGACTGGAATTATTTCTGAATGGGCAAGAGGAAAAAAATGGAAAGATTTGGTTTTTAATACTTCATTAGACGAAGGTGATGTAGTGAGGATTATTAGAAGATCAATTGATGTCCTTTCTCAAGTGCAATACTGTATTGGTGTTAGTAATAAATTAAAAAGCAAAGCAAAGCTAGCATTAAAAGCTATTAATCGTTTTCCTGTTTCTGAATCTAATGATCTTATAAAAGTCTCTGAAGATATTAATCCTGCAACAAAAAGAATTGACAATAATTCTTAAATTTTTTTAATCAAATCATTGAATTGATATTCATTGCTTCATCAAATTCATCTTCGTTTAAATAACCTAATTTAAGTGTTGCCTCTTTTAAATTTAATGATTCTTTGAAGGCAAGGTTTGCAATTTCAGCTGCTTTTTCATAACCAACTTTTGGCACTATGGCTGTAACCAACATTAGTGAATTTTCTAAATTTAACTTCATTTTCTTTTGATTAGGTTCCATCCCATCAACTAATTTTATTCTGAAGTTTTCTATTACATTTTTAAGTAATTTTAAACTTGTGAGAATATTAAATCCAATAAGAGGCTTATATTCATTCATCTGTAAAGTGCCGCTAGAATTTGCCATTGAAACTGCATATTCAAGACCCATTATCTGAGTGCAAACCATTGATAAGGCTTCGCATTGAGTTGGATTCACTTTACCCGGCATGATAGAACTTCCAGGTTCATTTTGAGGAATAATTAGTTCATATATTCCTGATCTTGGACCAGAAGATAGAATTTTTATATCATTTGAAATTTTAAATAATGCACCTGCTAATATTTTTATCTGACTCATTACTTGAGCTAGACGATCATGCGAGGCCATGATAGAAAAATTATTTTTTGATTTATAGAACATTAGATTAGTATCATCGGAAATTGATTTTATAGACTCTTCACAAAATCCTTTTGGACAATTAATCCCTGTACCAACTGCAGTTCCTCCCAGAGGTAAGAAATACAATTCATTCAGACTCATAATAATTGCATTCTCAGCATCTTTAAGTTGCTCTGACCATCCTGATATTTCTTGCCCAAAAGTAAGGGGAACTGCATCTTGAAAATGGGTTCTTCCTATCTTTATAAGGTCTTTCCATTCTTCACTTTTTTTATCAAGGATCTTAGTAAGTTCTCTTATCGTTGGAACTAAATTTTTGATTATTTCATTAACAACAGATATTTGAATAGCAGCAGGAAAAGTGTCATTAGTTGACTGAGATTTATTTACATCATCATTCGGATGAATTGGTTGATGACTACCAAGCTCTGAATTAGTTTTTAAAGCTGCAATATTTGAAATTACCTCATTAACATTCATATTTGTTTGCGTGCCACTACCTGTTTGCCAAACCTTTAAGGGAAACTGTGAATCGTGAAGCCCATCAAGTATTTCCGTACATGCCTCTACAATCAAATCTTTTTTCCTTTTATCTATTAAACCTAAATTGAAATTCGCAATTGAAGCAGCTTTTTTTATGAGGGTGAGTGAATAAATTAACTCAATTGGAATTAATTCTTCTCCAATAGAAAAATTTATTATCGATCTTTGTGTTTGAGCGCCCCACAAAGCTTCAATGGGAACCTCTATTGTTCCCATACTATCTTTTTCAATCCTAAAGTTTTTTGTCATTATTCCTCTGAAAACACTGGTTTAACTTAGATAAGGTTTTCAGTAATCCTAGATACCTAACTTCTCCCATATTACACTTAAATTATTGAGATGAATTGAAGGATTAAAACATTCTTCTAAGTCACTTTGATCAATAAAATCCATTATTTCATTATCTCTCTCTATATTTTGTTTGAAATTCCCATTCTGAGTATTCCAGGCCTGATGCGCATTTTTTTGTACTAAGCTATAAGCTTTTTCTCTAGACAAGCCCTTCTCTACAAGCAAAAGTAAAACTTTCTGACTAAAGATTACACCACCATATATATTTAAATTTTTGAGCATATTTTTTGGATAAACTTCCAAATTGCTTACTATATCTTTCATTTCCCTGAGCATAAAATGCAAACAGATTGATACGTCAGGTAACATGATACGTTCATTTGAACTATGGCTTATATCTCTTTCGTGCCAAAGTGGAACATTTTCCAGTGCTGTTAAGACGTAACTCCTCAAAATTCTTGCTAAACCGCTTACTCTTTCACTTCGAATAGGATTTCTTTTATGAGGCATGGCAGAACTTCCTTTTTGCCCTTTTGTAAAGCCCTCCTCAACTTCTAAAACATCAGTTCTTTGTAAATTTCTTATTTCAGTTGCGAATCTATCTAAAGAAGCGCCAACTAGTGCAATAGTTTGCACATATTCTGCATGTCTGTCTCTCGATATAACCTGCGTACTTGCTGTATCAGGTTTTAAGCCGAGTAAATCACAAGTTATTTGTTCTACTTTGGGATTCGTATTAGCGTAAGTTCCCATTGCACCACTTATTTGTCCAATAGCTACAGATTCTTTCAGTGTTAACAATCTTTTTTTGTTCCTTATTATTTCTGCTAACCATCCAGCAAGTTTAAAACCGAAGGAAATTGGCTCCCCATGAATTGCATGAGATCTGCCAATCATTAATGTATTTTTATGCTTCCTTGCTAATAATCTGACTTCATTTTCTAGGTTCTCAATTTCTTCTAATAACAATTCGCAAGAATCTTTTAACTGAAGAGATAAGCCAGTATCAAGTACATCACTACTGGTCATACCAACATGTATGTATCTTCCAGAATCTCCTACAAATTCATTAACGCTTGTAAGAAATGCTATGACATCATGTTTAACTTCTTTCTCAATTTCTGTAATTCTAGATTCATCAAACTTTGCATTTGAACGTATCTCTTTCATGGCATTCTCAGGAATTTTCCCCAGGGAAAAATTTGCTTCACATGCAGCTATTTCAACCTTAAGCCAACTCTGGAATTTTGCGCTATCAGTCCAGATTTTCCCCATTTCGGGTAATGTGTAACGCTCGATCACAATTTTTATTAATTATCAATTTAAACTTTATAACCAAAATCGAATTATTGCTCTATACCTTAAAGATGTACTTGCCATTGAACATATTTGCCTGGCTATTATTTTCTTATGTAACATTTTTCTGGCTAATTAAGAAAGCTTAAATATAAAAATGTTTGCATTTATTCCTTTATTCCTTTCGTTAATAATGGGTAATTTTTTAGTTCTTATTTAAAATTGGAAGGTATTAAAGAATTTGGATCTTAATCTTGTAGAAGTTCATTATTCAGTCTTTTTTTATTGATTAATAGATGATTAAAAAAAGTAGATTAGACCTTTATCTTCTAAAAAGTGGTTTATGTGAAACTCGTCAAAAAGCCCAAGGTTTAATTCTTGCGGGCAAGGTTAGAGATATCAATGGAAAAGTATGGGATAAACCTGGACAACAAGTATTAATTGGATCTGAATTTTTTATTGATTCCGAACCTATGTTTGTATCAAGGGGCGGCGAAAAATTATTGGAGGCATTTAATAAACTTGAAATTAAAGTAAAAGATAAAATATGTATTGACGCAGGAATCTCTACTGGGGGATTTACTGATTGCTTATTGCAACAAGGAGCAAAGTTAGTTTATGGGATAGATGTTGGTTATGGACAGACTGCATGGAAGATTAGAAATAACCCAAAAGTCATACTTTTTGAACGAACTAATATTCGAAATTTAAAACCTAATGATCTTTTATCTAGAAGTAATGAATTACCAAATTTTGTGGTTGCTGATTTGTCTTTTATTTCATTAAAGTTAGTTTTTAAATCTATTGGTAATTTATTAGAAGGTGATTGTATTGAGGGAATATTTTTAATTAAACCCCAATTTGAGGTAGGTAAAGATAAAGTCAGTAAAGGAGGTGTTGTTCGCAATCCTAAATTCCATACTGAGGCTATAGAGTCTGTTATCTATGCTGCTAAGAATTTCCAATGGAATATAAAGAATTTGATAGCTTCTCCGCTGGTAGGTCCTGCTGGGAATCATGAATATCTAGCTTGGATGACCTTAGGAAGTCAATCAAATAAAAGTATTAATAGTGAATATATACAAAATTTAGTAAAAGAAACTCTTTGAATTAAAGAGCTTCTTCGTCTTTGTCGCCAGTTCTAATTCTTACAACTGAATCAATTGATGTGATGAATATTTTTCCGTCACCTATCTCTCCAGTTTTTGCTGCTTCAGCAATCGCATCTATGACTGAATTAACCTTTTCATCTTCTACGACAACTTCTACTTTAAGTTTTTGAAGGAATTCAACAGTAAATTCGGAACCTCTATATCTTTCAACTTGTCCTTTTTGCCTTCCAAAACCTCTGACTTCACTAACTGTCATTCCAACAATACCGGAGTTTACTAATGCAATTTTTACATCCTCCAGCTTAAATGGACGTATGATTGCTTCAATTTTCTTCATGATTAAAGATTGAACATTCCTATTTTAATTGTTTTTTGGGAAAACATCCAACATTGAAATATCAGAAAAACATTCAACATTAAGGCCTGCATTCTTGGCGTCTTCAATTAATAGTTGGGAATTTTCTTCAGAAATTATTACTGTACTATTTGACAACGCTTCCCACTGATCATTCTCAAAGTGTGTTTGAAGCCATAACATTCCAATTGCAGTTTTTGGTTGAAGGGATTTATTTAAGTTGTTATCGATAGTTATCAAACAAATGTCCATTAATTTTTCATTGAACTAAACACATATAAACCTTTCGGCGGACATTATGAATGTTACTATTGATACAAAAATAAGATTTAACATCTTTTGACTTAGTCAATTGTAATACTTAGATTTGTTGATACTTTTGCGAATTTTTATCTTTATATATAGTTTTTATATAGGTTTAGTAAAAAAGTTCTACTAAAAATGAGTACAGCTAAATTAGAAGATTCGACTCAAAGACCGCTATATGGTGAAAGAATTATTGAAGAATCAAAAATAATTTGTTTCGATAATCCAAATAAGAAAAGAATTTATGAAATTTCTATTCAGTTACCTGAATTTACATGTAAGTGCCCCTTTTCTGGTTATCCAGATTTTGCAAAGCTAAATATTATTTATCAACCTAATTTGAAAGTCTATGAGTTGAAGTCTTTAAAGCTTTATATTAATAATTTTAGAGATATAAAAATATCACATGAGGAAGTTGTGAATAGAATTATGGATGATTTAGTGAATGAAGGTTCACCTCACTGGATACATTTAAATGCTGCATTTAACCCCAGAGGGAATGTTTCTATGCAGTTAGATATTTTTAGTGGGCAGAAAAGAAATTAAAAATTTTTTATTTCTTCTGATAATTTAAAAAATTCTTTTTTAAAACCAACTAGATTTTTATTACTAAGGCCTCCAATAGATAACTTTTGTGATTCTTTATTTACCAGAATCCATAATTGGTTAGTTGGTATAAGACTTATTATTGTTCCAAAAATTATTAAGATAAAAGAAAAGTAAATAAATGGTATAGACGGATCATTTTTAATTATTAATCCACTGCTGGGGATTATTTTTTTCAGAGATACTTTTGAAGAGTTAACTTCTAAAGGATCGTCATTGATATAGAGATTATTCCCGGAAAAATTTTCTATATTCGAAATTTTAAGTGGACCATTTTCATTATCTATTGTTAAAAGGAAATTTTTTTTAGTCTCCGATCCTAATTCAACTAAAACTCCCCAAACTTGATTACCGATTTCTGGAATCTCCTTTAATTGTAATTGATAAAGGATATTATCTATTTCTAAAACAACATTTGATATTGCCCAATCTGCTTGATAAATAGTTAATCCTTTAAACCTGATTGGGTGATTAACTTTGGTTGTTTTTATTTCATTTAAATTTAGATCTTCAGAAGAAAAATTTAATTTTGAAATAAACTGTTTGGGCACACCATCACTTTCACGTTCTATAGAAAAATCGACTAATTTTACATTGGCTTTTGAGTTTGTGCTCTCATTAACAAGATCTAAAGTTTCTCCAGGCAGTAAATATTGTTCTTTTGATTGACTTGTAAAACTTCCATATGCTGAACCTATAAGTAAGACTATTAATCCGATATGTACAACTAAAGGACCGATTTTTCCAATTAACCCCTTTCTTGCAGAAATATGACTATTAAATTTGTATGTTTTCCATCCTTTTTTTTTAAGTAATAAATCTACTTTTGATATATGTTCTCCATCTTGATTGATTGGATGACTTGTAGTTAGTTGCAGTTTGCTAAATTTTTTTTCGCTCTTGTATTCAATCCATTTTAATGAAGCTTTTAATGAAGGGATTTGCCTCCTGAAACTACAAGCTGCTAGAGAAATGCAAAGAAGAATTAATGTAAATAAAAACCAAAAGCTTGTATATATATGATCCAATTGAAGTTTTAAGACTTTTTCTCCATCTAAAAATCCAAAAATGGGAGCTCTATCGAAATTATCAATATAGAATTTATTATTACTACCTTGAGGTATAAAAGTACCTATTCCACTGGCAATAGCAATGAAGATTATCAGCGATATAGCGAATCTTAAACTTGATATTTTTAAAATTAGATTCTTAAAAATAATCATTTAAATCCAATTTGAAAATAAATTTAATAACCCTAGGGAAACTAAAAATATCCCACTTAAAGTCGGAATTATTTGACTAAATTTTCTAAGAGCTAAAAATTGCTTTAAGTTTTCTGCAGTAGCTCCTGCAATGATTAATGGGGTTACTTGGCCTATCCCAAAGAAAAATAAAAAAATAATAGATATTATCGGGTTTTTAGCTTGCGATACCCAAGCCAAAAGAGTTGCTAAAACTGGAGTAATGCAAGGTGAAGAAGCTAGTCCAAAAGTAGTCCCTATGGCAAAAGGCGCTATAAATGTTGGTATTTTATCTTCAATTATTTTTATATCAGGTCCATTCGGAAACTGAAACTTTAGAATTCCTAATAAATTTAAACCCATTATTATTGCTATTAGGGCAACAAATGAAGTGTAATAAGATGGAATTTGCCCATATATTTTACCTAAGAATCCACTCGCAGCCCCCAGTGCAACAAGCGAAAAAACTACACCTCCTGAAAAACTAATAAGTTTAAATTTATTTTTCTCTGTTCCGCCTATATAAGCAATTGTCACTGGAAGTAATGATAATGAACATGGCCCAAGACTTGTTAAAAGTCCTGCGCTGAAAACCAAAAATATAGTAAATGGACCAGGACTATTAAGACCATTCTGCATAAGCAGATTACCCTTTTGAGATAATTCTGAAATAACTAAATTAAATGATTCGATAGCTTGAATTTAATCCTTTAAATTCTAACTAATTAAGAGTCTTTCGTGTACTAATCATACCAATGAATCCTGTTGACTCTAATGAACATCTAACTAACATCCCTGCAATAAAAAAAGACGCTATTAATGAATTGCCACCATAACTAATGAAAGGTAGTGGTAAGCCTGTAGTAGGCATTGAACCTGTTGCTACAGCAATATGCATTATTGATTGACCTGTCAACAATACACCACATCCGATAGCAACTAATTTTGTATAGTTGTTCCTGCACTTAAGACTAATTCTTAGGCTTATATAAGAGAATACTGCTAAAAATCCTAAGAATAAAGTACACCCCAATAAACCAAATTCTTCCGCAAAAATGGCAAAAATAAAATCTGTATACATGAATGGTAGATACTGTAATTTTTGTATCGACAGTCCAAAACCTTGGCCAAATAGACCACCTGAACCTATAGCTAATAAACTTTGAACCAATTGAAATCCATTTTCTTGTTGATCTTTCCAAGGATTTATAAATGAAGTAACTCTCAATTTTTGATATTCGTTATTAAGG
>NZ_JAKVCI010000026.1:0-17817 GCF_022447305.1 Prochlorococcus sp. ALOHA_ZT_50
ATCGAAAATAATATTTTTATAAAAAGAAGACTTTAATCTTAAAGAATACTTTAAAAATTTAAGTATTTTATTTTTTTTTCAGAATTTTAACCAATATTATTTAAGTTATAAACTTTCAGCAAATTTTTATTGAACTAAATCTAGTCAAATTTTTTTAATTAGCTTAATATAAGTTTAGTTTATTCCCTCTGATGTCAAAAGATCCTGGAAGAATTTTGATATTTGATACAACTCTTCGAGATGGAGAGCAATCTCCTGGTGCCAGTTTAAATCTTGAAGAAAAACTTGCTATCGCCCATCAATTAGCAAGATTAGGAGTAGATGTTATTGAAGCTGGATTCCCTTTCGCAAGTCCAGGAGATTTTAAAGCTGTTAATAAAATTGCTAATGCCGTAGGGAAAGAAAATGGCCCTATAATATGTGGTTTAGCTAGAGCGTCTAAAGGAGATATAAAAGCATGTTACGAAGCAGTAAGTCCAGCTCCCAAGAAAAGAATACATACTTTTATTGCGACAAGTGATATTCATCTTAAACATAAACTTAAAAAATCCAGAAAAGATGTTCTTCAAATAGTTCCAGAAATGGTTAATTATGCAAAATCATTAGTAGATGATATTGAGTTTTCTTGTGAAGATGCCTCAAGGAGTGATCCTGAATTTTTATACGAAGTGATTCAACTAGCAATTACTGCAGGAGCGACAACAATAAATATCCCTGATACTGTTGGATTTACAACTCCTAGTGAATTTGGCAAACTAATTGCCGATATAAATAAAAATGTTCCAAATATTGATGAGGCAGTAATCTCGGTTCATGGTCATAATGATTTAGGTTTAGCAGTAGCCAATTTTCTTGAGGCAGTAAAAAATGGAGCAAGACAACTAGAATGTACTATTAATGGAATTGGTGAAAGAGCCGGGAATGCCTCTCTAGAAGAATTAGTAATGGCACTTCATGTTAGGAAAAGTTTTTTTAATAGTTTTTTCAAAAGAAATCCAGATTCCCCAACTCCTCTTACGGCTATAAGAACAGAAGAAATAACAAAAACCTCTAGACTTGTTTCTAACCTAACTGGAATGACTGTACAACCTAATAAAGCAATTGTGGGAGCTAACGCTTTTGCACATGAGTCAGGCATTCATCAGGATGGGGTTTTAAAAAATAGACTAACTTACGAAATTATCGATGCAAAAACTGTTGGTTTGAGTGACAACAAAATATCTTTAGGGAAACTTAGTGGAAGAAGTGCAGTAAGAGCAAGATTAGAAGAGATGGGATATGACTTGAGCCGAGAAGATTTAAATGATGCTTTTGCTCGTTTTAAGGATTTAGCTGACAGGAAAAGAGAAATTACTGATAGAGACTTAGAAGCAATTGTTAGTGAACAAGTTCAGCTCCCAGAAGCTAAATTTCAATTAAGTCTTGTACAAGTAAGTTGCGGTAACGCATCTAAACCTACTGCCACCATTTCGCTTCTAAACACGGAAGATAATACTGAGGATACTGCTGTATCAATAGGGACTGGACCCGTTGATGCTGTATGCGAGGCTTTAAATAAATTAGCTAAAGTTCCTAATGAATTAATTGAATTTTCTGTTAAGTCGGTAACAGAAGGAATTGATGCTTTGGGCGAAGTAACAATAAGAATAAGAAGGGATAATAAAATATATTCTGGTCATTCTGCTGACACTGACGTTGTAGTTGCTGCAGCGAATGCTTACGTTAATGCTTTAAATAGACTTGTATTTTCTGAGAAAAAAAATTCAATTCATCCACAATTTGATAATTTAGAGAATTCTGATAATAAATTTCTATCTAATCCTGCAAATTAAATTATTTTCTTAGGATTATTAAGTAGCATTAAAAAATAGTCTCTTAATACTGTAGATTAAACTAATAGTTAAAGCAGTAAATAATGAGAGAAAGGGTACTTGGATATTGGGCACTTTCGTGGGTTGGCTTAATCGGCAACATAATTGCACTTCCAATAATCGCATTAATAATAAGTTATGGGCCTCCACTAAAAGTTGCGAATATAACTCTTGCCATAAGTCTTGGATGGCCTGCTGCAATTGTTGGAATAGTTTCTTCAGCAGCTCTTTTAGCAGAGAGAAAATGGGGAGTAACTTTAACTCTGGTATCTTTATCAATGGTAATTTCTGGTATGGGTCCTTATTCAGTTGTAAGGCTCATAACTCTTCAAGACATTTATGGAGTTGGTGGGTTTACTCTTTTAACAACATTATTAAGTACGTTAGCTCTTCTTTATTGGTGTAATCCAAAACATCGAAGAAGTATTAGGTTATAAAATTGAAAATTAAGAAAAAGTATTATTCTTGCTAGTTGGATACTGAATTCTTCTGTGTCTAATTCTTTTCCACACATTCAAGAATGCCCTTTTTATTAGAAAAATTTCTCCTTTCGATAAATTACTATCATCTAATTGCCCATCTTTTTTACGCGAGTAGATAATATTAGAAATTGTTTTCAAAGCTTCTTTATCAGATGCATTAATATTCATAGCTCTTAGTGCTGCTTCACATCCATCTGCAAGCATTAAAATAGCTGTTTCTTTTGACTGAGGAATAGGGCCTTTGTATCTAAAATAATATTCATTAATGTCGAGATTTTTTTCTTTAGCTTTTTGAAAAAAATATCCCATTTTAAGGGTACCTTGATGTTCAGGAATAAAATTAGCTATCAGTTTAGGTAGTCTATTTTTTCTTGCAAATTTCAATCCTTCATCAACATGAGCCTGTAATACTTCTGCACTTTTAATCGGATCATCTAATTCGTCATGCGGATTTTTTGAACCATCCTGATTTTCAATAAACCAATTAGGTGCATGTAATTTACCAACATCATGATATAACGCTCCAGTTTTAATTAGATCAATATCACCACCAATCATTCTTGTTGCTTCCTCTGCTAAACCACATATAAGTAAGGTATGTTCAAAAGTACCAGGAGCTTCAAGAGACAATCTTCTAATTAGAGGTTTCTCCTTATCAGCCAATTCGAGCAATCTTGCTTTAGTTAATAATCCGAATATCGATTCAAAAATAGGAATAAATAAAATTGTAAAAAGCATAGCTATTGCCAATAGCAAGGAATCAGAAAATATATCCCCATTAGCTAAAACAAAATCTTGCTTATTAATAAGAGATATTTTATCTTTACCTATCAATATCCATTGACTCAAGAACGATCCTATGGGGACAAAAATTGATAGTTGAAGTAACTGAGCTCTACTTCTTATTCTTCCTCCAAGAAGAGATACTATTGAAGCACAAACTAATAAAATAAAAAATAAATTGTTATTGATAACAATTTCTGGGTCAGGCCAAATAAGACTCGCTATTGATACCCAAGCTAAAGCTGTTATGCTTCCCATTCCTTGAGATATTATTAATGCCGGTGGAATTATCATAGATAATGGACTTATGGTTGAAGCTAAGGCTAATTTCGTAACTTGTACTGCTAAAAGAAGAGTAATGATCAAGAAGATCTGTCTTGAAGAAATTGTGGGATTCTCTTTTTTTGAAACTAATATCAAAACTCCGGAACTTATAAGTATTTCAGTAAAGGTCAAAAACCAAGAAAAAATATCTGCGATATTTAAAGGCGAGATAAGAAGTAGTTTATAAGAAGAAATTATTGAAATTAAAATGCATACTAAAAAAATTATGAGATTATCTATTCTTGAAATTTTAATTGGTTGTTTTACTGGGACTTGACTTCGCCTCCACAGATAAAACAATTTCTTTAAGGTAGTTATGATGTTTTGCACAGAATATAGATAAATCTATTTGAATAATTTAAAATTATAGGCATGCTAGGTGTAAAAAGGAGATGTTTTTCTAAATGTCATTAAAATTAGACGGTAAAAAATTATCTCTTGAAATTGAAGAAAGATTAAATGACTATATCTCTAGTAATAAAAAAATTGCAAAAAGAGCTCCCGGTTTAGCTGTAATAAGAATAGGTGAAGACCCCGCGAGTGGTGTTTACGTTAATAATAAGGAAAAAGCATGTTCAAGGATTGGAATAAAGAGCTTTATCTTTCATCTAAAAGATAGTGTAGAGCAAAAAGAAGTTGAACAATTAATAATCAAACTTAATTCTGATAAGGATATTGATGGAATGTTGCTACAACTTCCCATCCCAAAGAAGTTTGATGAGCAAAAACTGATCAGCCATATTAATCCAAGCAAAGATGTAGATGGACTAAATGAGATAAACATCGGCAAACTAGTAAAAAATGAGCCTGCGATGAGATCATGCACACCAGCAGGAATTATTAATTTATTAAGATCCCAAAATATTACAATTGAAGGTAAGAAAATTGTTGTCATAGGAAGAAGTTTGCTTGTTGGGAAACCCCTATCGCTTATGTTGTTGAATCTAAATGGCACGGTAACAATTACTCACTCTAAAACATTAAATTTGAATAAAGTTTGTAGAGAAGCCGACATTCTAATTGCGGCTGCAGGAAAACCCAATCTTGTAGATTCGAGTTTTGTGAAAGAAGGAGCAGTAATTATTGATGTTGGAATACATAGATTAAAAAGTTCCGATAAAAATCAAACCAGATTATGTGGCGATGTATTATTAGAAGATGTCATTTCTAAAGTATTTGCTTACACACCTGTACCAGGAGGTGTTGGACCAATGACAGTAACAATGTTACTTGTAAATACTATTTTTAGCTGGCAAAAACAATTTGGTTTATCATCAACTCTTAATGACCTTTTGCCATAAACTCCAAGATGAAATTTTTTTTACTAAAGGTATAAAATGACTGAAGTTATAAATAGTATTTCTGATTTTGAAAAATATCTTAAAAACACAAAAAAGGTTGTAGAAGAAGCACTTGATTTTTCCTTGGGCCCTGAGAATCCAGAAATATTAAGAGAATCAATGAGATATTCCCTCTTAGCTGGAGGGAAAAGAATACGTCCAATTTTATGTTTAGCATCTTGCTCACTGGCTGGAGGAGAACCCTCTCTTGCTGTTCCTACTGCAGTAGCAATAGAAATGATCCATACAATGTCCTTGATTCATGATGATCTGCCCGCCATGGATAATGATGACTTGAGGAGAGGTAGGCCGACAAATCATAAAGTATATGGAGATGCAATAGCTATTCTTGCAGGCGATGCTTTATTAACAAGGGCCTTTGAAATGGTCTCTTTAAGAAGCCCTGGAGTCGATCCAAATAGATTATTAAATGTAGTTGGCGAATTATCCCTAGTTGCTGGTGCACCAGGCCTAGTCGGGGGACAAGTTGTTGATTTGGAATGCGAAGGCAAAGAAGTCGACCTTGAAACTCTCGAATATATTCATCTTCACAAGACTGGGGCTTTATTAAAGGCCTGCGTAAGAACAGGCGCGATGATCGCAGGAGCTAACGAAAAACTATTACAAGCTCTGACAACATATGCAGAGGGAATTGGTTTAGCCTTCCAAATAATAGATGATATTCTTGATTTAACTTCCAGCAGTGAAAAGCTTGGTAAAACTGCCGGCAAAGATCTTTTAGCTGACAAAACTACTTACCCTAAATTACTTGGAATGGAGGAGTCAAAGAAAAGAGCATTTGATTTAGTTGAAAAAGCAAAAAAAGCAATTGAACCTTGGGGTGCAGATGCAAAGTATTTAATATCGTTAGCCGACTTTATTACAAATAGAGACAGATAATTAGTTTTAATTTATGTCTGAGTTTTTTTCCTTTTTTAATAATTCAGTTCTTTTCTGGAGCTTATTATCCTGTTTACTAGCTCAATTTTTTAAAATTGTATTCAATTTCTTTTCAACTGGAGAGATAAGATTTGGAATTATGTTCGAGACGGGTGGTATGCCTTCAAGTCATTCCGCCTTAATAACTGGTGCTACATCTGGTATAGGTTATGAATTGGGATTTGATAGCTCAATATTCGCATTATCAGTTGCTGTAGCACTAATAGTTATGTATGACGCTAGTGGTGTTCGAAAATCAGCTGGAATTCAAGCTGCAGAAATCAATAAACTATCAAAAAAACTAGACCCTCAATCTGAATTACTTTTAAAAGAAACCCTAGGCCATACAAAAATTGAGGTCATGGTGGGGAGTTTTTTAGGACCATTAATCACTTTGCCTGGAATGTTTTTTTTAGGTTCTCCTCTCAAAATATTTGATTTGATAATAAATTAAGAATGCTTTGAAAAAGTAATTTGGGTGGCATCTATAAAGTTTTTTGCGACTTCTGGAGAACTTGGCAAATGTAAGTGAATCCAACTTGCATGTAATTTTTCATCAAAAAAGCCTTCATTTTTGTATTCAGTTTTCCAAGATTTAATTTTCCATGGGGAAGAAAGTTTCTTCTGATGCTCAGCTTTTCTTAAATCAAGTTCAGATAAATTATTTTCAATTTCCCAATAATGAAATTCATGTCCTCTAATTAATTGATTTTGTTTAATGATCGGAGTATCTTTTAAACCCTCAATGTATCTATAACCTACTGAAAGTTTACTTTTTTTTGATCTAAAAGGCAGGATACCACTCATTTTATGATTATTACCATTTTCATCTTTTATGAAGTCTCCTAAAATCATCATCCCTCCGCACTCAGCATATATAAATCCATTTTTGCGGAATTTCCTTAACGAATTTAAGCTTTTTGTAGAGTTACTTATATGATCAGCATATTTTTCAGGGAACCCCCCAGGAATAATTAAAGAAGAAGCCTCATTAGGTATTTCTTCATCATCATAAATACTCCATGAAATCAATGGTATGCCTATTTCACTCAAAAACTCCTTAGTTTCAGGGTATTGAAAATGAAAGATTTTATCTTCTGCAATTGCGATAGGTTTACTTTTGTCTATTTTAAAATCTTTAAAATTGACAGAATTAAATATTTTCTTTTGAGGAGATTTCAGAAATTTAATAAGAGAAAATACATCAAGATTTCTTTCGGCGAAATTTGCAAAATATTCAACATCAATTTCTTTTCCATTATCCATTGGAGATATCAAACCTAAATTAGCTTTGTTTAAAGTTATTTTTGAATCAGATGGTAAAAAACCAAGAATTTCGATATCTTCATTTTTAAAAACTTCTTTGATTAATTTTTTATGTCTATCTGAATTAACGTTGTTAAATATAATTCCTGCTATTGACAACTCACTATCGAAATCTCTAAAACCTCGAATAGTCGCCAAAAGAGAAGCTACTTGACCTCTAGCATTAACAATAAAAATTATTGGAGCATTGAGAAGTTTAGAGATATTTGCTGTGCTGGAATAGGTTGTTGACCCTAATCCATCAAATAGACCCATTGCTCCTTCAATTAATGAGAATTCATATTTCAAAGAATGTTTAAAAAAACTTTCTTGAACCCATTCCTCACCACTTAAAAAAATATCTAAATTCCTACAAATAGGTTGGCCAATTGAACTAAGTTGTTGTTGATCAAGATAATCTGGGCCAACCTTGAAAGTTTGTATCTTTATACCTTTTGAGAACGCCCAACAAGATATCAAAAGCGATAATGTAGTTTTCCCACTATCAGTTGAAGGAGAAGATATTACACAAGGCATCTATTAGTTATTAAAACCATTAAATATTTGAAGAGCTATTTTAATAGAATTTTCAAAAAGAGGACTTGTATTACCTCTACTACTTCCCAATAATTTACTAACATCATACTCTGATGTAGAAAAAGAATTTGGAACAACTTGTTCTATTAATTCCATATTAGCCATTCCCCCTGCTTCAAGTCTCATACATTCCACTGATTCACAGCCAAGTATTACACAAGTGTTATTTTTTTGAACCTCACTAATTTTTGAAATCAGCCTCAATCCAATAACTTGTCCTAAATGAATACTTGGATTTCCCAAAGATAAGGGATTAATTGATGCAGAAATTATTTCGCCATTAATTCTTTCAAACTCTATTTTTGTTGATTCTGTATCCCTTTCAACTCTTAGAAAAGACCAACCAAGTTTATCGCTAATCCATGAAATCAAAAACAAAGCTTGAATCATATGATCTCCTGCGATATCAATGTCAATATCAGTAATATGATCTAAAATTGGTCTCCTCGAAGGCGGATCAAAAATCATTGCCAATGATTCCCTCCAATTTTTCAATCTAACCCAATTCAAATCATTAATAGCTTTATTTGAATTATTTAATTGATCTAAAACTTTTAAACATCTTTGAGGCGATCCAAGAGCAGTATCAATTATTAACCTTAGACCATAATTAGTAAAATATTCGAAGATTTCAGGCGATTCATCCAAGCTTCCATTCCACCACAACCATGAAGGTAATTCATCAATAGATAATTCATCAATTATTTTTAATCCTTTATTAGATATTGAGGCCGAGTCCCCCCTAATAACAACTAAATCCCCACATATAGGTTGCATAGCTGGAGTATCACTTAATGGACAGTAAGCGGATACAAAAGTTTTGATATCTGAATTTTTATTTAATGTTGGCGCTAGAGTTATTAATCTTCTTGGATTCAATGTACTTATTGATGATTCAAAAAATTGTCCTCTAAAATCTTCAAAGTCTTTATTAGATAAATTTTCCTTCAACAAATTCAATAATTCTTCACTATTAAGGGAAGTAGTGATAGGAAGTCCTTGATCTAATATAAATTTTTTAGCAACTTCAATTATCTCTGGACTTAAATTTCCAGTAATTGGTCCATTTACTAATCCTTTTTGAACCAAACATTGTTCTAGCCAAGCAGGCTGCCAGACCATTAATGTAAAAGTATTAGCTCCACTATTATCTTTATCTTCTGAAATCCATAATTTATTAAGGTAATTAGAAATTTCCTGATAAGGCAGCTCTAAAGGGGTTTGGAGTGTTAGTTGAGGTTTCATTTTTAAGGTCTACGCCAGAAAATATTATCTTTTGAAATTAATTGATCAGACTCAGGAGGTCCCCACGTCATAGATTCATAATTATAAATAGGTAACTTCCAAGGAGAATTATCCATCAATTCTATTAATGGCGTATAAAGTTTCCAGGCTGCCTCTACTTCATCACTTCGAGTAAATAAGGTTGGGTCAGAAAGCATTGCATCAGCTAATAATCTTACATAGCCTTCATCTGAGGGTTCTCCAAATGATTCATCATAAGAAAATTCCATCTCAACAGGTCTTGATTTCATTCCAGAACCAGGAGATTTTACCTCAAATTTGAAAGTAGCACCTTCATTTGGCTGAATTCTAAGGATAAGTTGATTTGGGGCAGGATTTATTATTGTTGATTCAAATAAATGAACAGGAACGTCTTTAAAAGTCAAGACTATTTCTCCAAGTCTTTTAGGTAGTCTTTTACCTGTTCTCAAATAAAAAGGAACCCCTTGCCAACGCCAGTTATCAACGAAAACTTTTGTCGCAATATAAGTTTCTGTTGTGCTATTACAATTAACACCATCTTCCTGCCTATATCCTTTGAGTCGATTTGAAATATTTCCTCCCTCTCCATATTGACCTCTTATGCAACAATTCCACGGTTCATTTTCGTCAGCAAGTTTTGAAGCTTGAAGAACCTTAGCTTTTTCATTTCTTATTGCTTCTGGTTCAAACTTTCCAGGAGGTTCCATAGCAGTAACAGCAAGCATTTGAGTCATATGATTTTGAAGCATATCCCTTAAAGCACCAGAGCTTTCGTAATAACCTGCTCTATCTTCAACACCCACTGTTTCAGATGAAGTAATTTGAACACTTGATATATAATTTCTGTTCCAGATTGGTTCAAAAATAGTGTTAGCAAACCTCAAAACAAGAATATTCTGAACTGTCTCTTTACCTAAATAATGATCAATCCTATAAATCTGACTTTCTTCAGCGCAACTTTGAACGATCTTATTCAATTTTTTTGCACTTGAATAATCTCTTCCAAAAGGTTTTTCAATCACTAAACGACTTTTCTTAGGGTCATCTAAAAGGCCAGCTGCTTTAAGAGCTTTACATCCACTTGCATAGAAATTCGGAGATACTGATAAATAAAATGTTCTATTCCCATGAGTAGCTTGTGTTTTATCAATTTCATTTAATCTTCTAGAAAGCCTTACGACATGATCACTTTGTTGTAGGTCAACTGGTTCATAGAAAAGATAATTAGAAAATTGTTCCCACTCCCTTTCTTTACCAGATATTTGATTTGATAGCTTTACTTTCATCTTTTCTCTAAACTCATTATCAGTCCAAGGTCTTCTCGCACAACCAACTATTCCAAATTCACTAGGAATTCTTCTTTGCAAATAGAGTTCAAATAAGGCTGGTATTAATTTTCTATGAGTAAGGTCTCCACTAGCACCAAATATTACTAAGCATTGTGGAGATATGACTCTTTCCTGCCGTAAACCTAATCTTAGAGGATTACTTAAAGTTGAAGGCATATTTTTAGTATTCTTTATTTAAAATCCTCTTTTTTTCAAATATTAGCTACATATTGTGTCTAAACCAAAAAGTATTTAGTATGTGAAACTTAAATCTAAATATCAAAGATTTAGTAAGTTTCTACGTGCCATCTTCCTGCTTTTTTTAGTTGAGGTCTTAATTCTGACCAGTTCAATCCTTTTTCTTCTGCTGCCTTAGTCATTGCTTCATCTATTCCAGGTTCCATACCCTTTAATCCACAAAGATATATATGTGTCTTTTCATCTTCAATCATATTGAAAAGTTCATTGGCTGACTCTAAAACTCTGTCTTGAATGTACATTCTTCCACCTTTTGTATTTTGCTGCTCACGACTAATAGCTTTTGTATATTTAAAATTATCTGGATTCTCAGCAATGTATCTTTGAAGATCTTCTTCGTATAACAAATTAGCTGATTTTGGAGCACCCATAAATAACCAAGCTTTACCCTTGAAATTCCATTTATTTTTTTCTTTTTCAGTTGGTTCGAACATTCTTCTTAAATAAGCCCTCATTGGTGCTATTCCAGTTCCAGTGGCTAACATAACAATGTTTGCGTCCTCTTCATCAGGGAGAAGCATTTCTTTACCAACAGGACCTGTTATTTTTACTTTATCTCCAGGCTTAATATCACATAAGTAAGTAGAGCAGACACCATTAATGGTTTCACCATCTTTTTCATACTGAAGCTGTCTTACACAAAGAGAAACTGTATTTCCATTAAAGTCATCACCGTGTCTAGTGCTAGCTATTGAGTATAGTCTTAATTTATGAGGTTTTCCATTAGCATCTTCACCAGCAGGCATGATACCAATACTTTGACCTTCTACATAATTTAAAAATGGATCACTATCTTTAAGGTCGAAAGTTATGTGATTAACTCTACCAATTGCTCCTTCTTTGAGAAGACTATAGTTTTCAATAACTGTTCCCTCATATGGTGTTTTAGGACGGTAAATATTGACTGGAACATCTGCATGTTTTTTCTTAACTATTTTTGGAGCTTCTGTTTTTGGAGCTTCTGTTTTTGGAGCTTCTATTTTTGAAACAGCGACTTTTTTAGGTTCCACAGCTTTTGCCTCAGGTTTTTTTGTTTTTGCTTCTTCAACAAATTTTAAAGCTCTTTTATTAAAAGTTGTGAGTATAAAATAAAAAACAGCTATTACTACTGGTATATGAGCTAATCCGCCTGCGATTACTTTTGCTTGTGAATACATTTTTTAGATTTCTTTTATAAAAGATTATCAATTTGTAGTTTAATTTGTAGTGATTTTACAAAAATGGTTACGTTTTGAGATCGGGATAAATAAAAGAAATTATTTTAATTTTTCAGTATTTGTTGTTTTTATCAGTATAGTTACACAGAAATAATTTTTTATCTAATTAAAAAATTCATTTATGAATAATCCTCAAGAATCAGAAGATCATTCTAAGAACAATGATTACAGGACAATTGAGCAGACGATGGAGAAGTTTTCCGGTGGGACAAGACGACTGGCAGCTCAACTTACAACTTCTGCAAGTTTTGATTCTTTGTGGAGTGTTTTAACAGATTATGATCGGCTAAATCTCTACATACCAAATCTTTTATCGAGCAAAAAAATATTTCAGAAGGGAAATAATGTCCACCTTAAACAAGTTGGGGCTCAGGATTTCCTTGGCATGAAATTTTCAGCTGAAGTAACTATAGATTTATTTGAAGATAAGGAGCTTGGCCTCTTAAAATTTAATTTAATAAAAGGAGATTTCAGAAAGTTTGAGGGTAGTTGGAAAATTCAAAATATTAAAAATACTTCAACAAACTCATTAATTTATGATCTTACTGTTCAAGGTTGTCAGTGGATGCCAATAGGGATGATAGAGAAAAGACTGAAAAAGGATCTTTCAGAAAATTTAATTGCCGTAGATAGGCAAGCAAAATCATCAAAAAGATCGTTATAAATTTAAATTAATAGCCCCAAGGGGATTCGAACCCCTGTCGCCTCCGTGAAAGGGAGGTGTCCTAGGCCTCTAGACGATGGGGCCAGGAAATTAGCATAACAGCTTATTAAAAACTAAGAGTAAGGCTAGCCTTTCGTCAAGTATTGTTGCTCTTTGTTTTGTCCTTGCCACACAGGAACTGTGAAATGGAAGCAGGAACCTTCCCCTACTTCAGATACGACCCATATTCTTCCTCCATGGACTTGTACTATTCTCCTACATACTGATAACCCTATGCCAAATCCTGAAGTTCCTTCAGAAGTCTGGGGAAGTCTAACCCTATCTAGAAAAATTCTTTTTTGTTCGCTCAAAGGAATACCTGCACCTTTGTCACAAATTGTTATTTCTACCCATTGATTTGTCTTATGAATCATAGTGATTTTTATAGATCCAGAGTCTTTAGAAAATTTAATAGCATTTTCAATTAAATTTAAAAATACTTGCCTCATTCTTCTTTGATCTGCAAATACACTTGGCAGATCAGATGGAATATCAGTATCAATTTCAATATTCCTTAATCTCCAGAATTTTTCTAATTCGAGTATTACTTCAGCACTAATATTACCTAAATCAATTTTCTGAGGATTAAATAACGCTTCCCATTTAGTTGTTCCAACCTCTAAAAGATCCTGAGATAAGAGTTCAATCTCTTCAAGACGTCTTTTAATAACCTCCTGCAATTTTGAAATATCTATTTGTCCGAGTTTTTGACTTTGAACAGCCAAAGTAGCAGCAGTTAAAGGTGTTCTTAATTCATGCGCGACCATTCTTAATAATCTTTCCTGAGATTCTATTCTTTTTGTTAATGTCTCATTTTCTTGTCTTAAAACAAGAAGTTCGTCTTCCAATAGAAATTCTTTTTGAGTTCTTATTGAATCAATTTTGGATGGTTGCAAATTAATCCCAAGATTTTTTGTTAAGCCTTCCTGTGACCACCTTGGCAACCATTTTTGCAACTGAGAGAAAATATTACTTCCAGCAAATATTTGCTTTGGAGCTGGGGAAACCTTTATAAGAGCAGGAATAGCGACTAATCTATGTAATTCAAGTAATTCTGGCTGCTCTGTGGGTTCAGAGATCTGAAGAGATATCTCAAATTCACAATCATCTGATTCTAAATAAGCTATTAGGGACTTAATATCATTACTAGAAAGTTGATTTCTAGCTGCCACAAGTATTAATTTTAGCTCTTTTTTATCATTCAAATGAATTCCTCTGAAGTGTTGAAAAGCTGTTAATCCTTATAAACACCTTAAGATATTTTTTTTTATTTTACAGATAGGCTATTAAATAAATAGGACTTTTTTATAAATGGTTGCTATTAATCCAAAGAAAAATTTACATTTTGGTGAAAACCCTCCTGAAATCAACTTAAATAGTAATTTAAAAAGGTGGTTTTCTAGGAATATTGGATTGTGGAAATCTAATAGAACGTATTTTCTCGATGAAGCACAAAAAACTTATAATTTAAGTATGAATATAAATATTCAAGCTCTCGAGAGTAAGTCTGAATGGGAGTCGCATTATAAATTTACTTGGTATCCAGAAAAAAAATATAATTTCTTTGACGAAAATCCCCAGTATAAAGAACGAGGAGAAATGCATGCATTTTTAAAAGGCCATCAACTTAAGAGGGAAAAATTTTATTTAAGTAATGATGAAGGTATTTCAAATATTAAACAAGTCGACGAACACGAAATGATTTTTGAATCTTCTTACAAAGATTGGTATATTCTTGAACATACAAGACTTGTAGATTCTGATAATTATAGATTTAGGGTTATATATTCATGGAACAAAGATATGCTTAAAATAGTAGAGAATCATCACGAAATTAAAATTATTAAATAAATTCTGTGGGCAGATTTAGTTTAAAAATAAAAAATGTTATCTTTAATAATGTGAATTAAAAATAAATCAAATATGAGTTTAAAAATATCTAAAATTTTTGCAATTCCTCTAATTTTTTCATCTTTTTTATTTGATACAAATAATGAATTTAATAAAGTAAATGCAAATGTTAAAAATTCGCCTGCCAATAAAAATGATTTAGATTTATATCATGGGATGGGTGTTTCATTTCTATGTAATGCGACAAGAAAAGGATTTGATTTGGATTTCCCAAAAACATTAAACGTTGCCTCAGCAACGTTCGCATCAGTAGTATCACAAAAACATGGAGGGAAAATAATAGAGAAAAAGAAAGAACAAACAGTTGATATGAAACAATTACAATTTATTGCATCTCTGCAATTAGTTGAATCAGCTCTTCAAGTGTGTCCAGATAATGTTCCTGAAAAGATCGAAAAACAATTTAAGATTGAAACTGAGAGACTCAAGAAATTACAAGGTTTGTAAAAAATAATTTCTTTTATCTAAACATAGAACTAACAGAACTTTCTTCGTGGATTCTCCAAATAGCTTCCCCAAGCATATTTGCGACGGAAAGAACTTTTAACTGTGGAAAATTATCTTTATGTATAACTGGTATGCTGTTAGTCACAATAACTTGTTCGAAAAGATTCTTAGAACTTAATCTTTCATAAGAAGGAGGAGAAAATACAGCATGTGAGGCACATGCAAATATTCTATTAGCTCCTTCTTTTTTTAGTAAATTTGCTCCAGAACAAATTGTGCCTCCCGTGTCTATCATGTCGTCTATAAGAATAGCCGTTTTACCTTTGACTTCACCAATAACGGTTAGACTTTCAGCGATATTATGCGCAGCTCTCCTTTTATCAATGATAGCCAACGGCGCATCATTCATTAATTTCGCGAACGCTCTTGCTCTTGCTACCCCGCCTACATCAGGAGAGACTACAACTATTTCTTCTAAATCTAAAGATTCTAGATAATCAATTAATACAGGTGAACCGTAAATATGATCGCATGGTATATCGAAGTAGCCTTGTATTTGAGCCGAGTGTAAGTCCATCGCTAAAACTCTATCAACTCCTGATTTCTCTAGTAAATTAGCAGTTAATTTTGCAGTTATAGACTCTCTTCCTGAGGTTTTCCTATCTGCCCTTGCATATCCAAAATAGGGAATTACAGCCGTTATTTGTCTTGCAGAAGCTCTTTTGCAAGCGTCAACCATGATCATGAGCTCCATTAAACTATCGTTTACAGGAGCGCATGTAGGTTGTATAAGGAATACATCACAACCTCTAATAGATTGCTGAATCTGAACATAAAGTTCTCCATCTGCAAATCTTTTAGATATTAAAGGTACATTTTCAATCCCTAAGTATGATGCAATTTCTTCAGCTAATTTAGGATTTGTTGTCCCACTTACTAACCTTAATCTACTATTAGTTAGATTAAAGTTCGATTCTTTACTCTGCATTGCCGTGATAAAACTTGTCACGAAATTTGCACCATAAAACTATATTATCATCGTAGTCGTTTATGTGAATTTCGCAAAAGATAATGACTAGATATTTTCAAAAGTCACCTCAATTAAGCAAAAAATTGTTGATTAAAAATTAGAATTTATATTTATCCAGACTTAAAAATCAGCAATGATATTTGTCAATTAAAAAAAATTTGTATAAGGTTGAATTTAGAGAATTAAAAACACGTTAAGTTTAAAGAATCAAAATATATTGAAAACATGCCTATAGAGTCAATTATTGCAAGAAAATCATTAGGCGTACTTATGCATCCAACATGTATTCCGGGAGGAAGAGTATGTGGAACTTTTGGGAGAGGAGCTAAAGAGTGGATAAGAAAACTTCATAAGCATGGAATTGAATACTGGCAATTTTTACCTCTTACACCTACTGACTCTACAGGTTCTCCATATAGTTCCCCATCTAGTTTTGCACTAAACCCATGGTTTTTGGATATAGATGATTTAATCGAAAAAGGTTTTATCTACATCTCAGATAAAGAAAATCTAGGTCCAACAAATCAGAATAAAGATCATTTTGATTTTGATATTGCGGATGACTTAACAAAAAAATTAGGTCTCCTCCTTTTGCAAGGTTGGAGTTCACAATCTGAAGAAAGAAAAATTAATTTTAACAAATGGGTCAGTAGGCATTCTTGGGTTGAAGATTATGCAACATTTGTTGTTATCAGAGAGGAATTTAATATGTTGCCTTGGTGGGAATGGCCTCAAGAATTTAAAATAAAAAATAACAAGTTCTTAAAATCGTGGATTAAGAAAAAAAGTGAAGAGATACTTATTAAAAAATTAATACAGTGGCATCTTGATGAGCAATGGAGCGTCATTAAAAACTTTGCAAAATCAAGAAATATTAAGCTGATAGGAGATTTGCCTTTTTATGTCTCTAGAGACAGCGCCGACGTATGGAGTAATAAATCATTATTTTCAATTTTTAAAAATGGAGATTTAATCTTTCAAAGTGGTGTTCCACCTGATTATTTTTCATCAACAGGACAATTATGGGGTACCCCAACTTACTTTTGGTCAAAGCATAAAAGGACTAATTTCAATTGGTGGAGAAAAAGATTTCAAAGACAATTTGAACTTGTGGACATATTGAGATTTGATCATTTCAGGGGTTTAGCGGGTTACTGGAGAGTTAATGGCAGTTCTAAAACGGCAATTATTGGAAAATGGATAAATTCTCCAGGTAAAACACTATTAAATAAAGTAAAAAAGGATCTAGGGGGTAACTATCTACCAATTATTGCGGAGGATCTGGGAGTAATAACTCCAGATGTAGAGAAATTAAGGAAAAACTTCGAACTGCCTGGCATGAAAATATTACAATTCGCTTTTGATGGCAATGAAGATAATCCTTATTTACCTAAGAATATTGAAGGAGAAAATTGGGTTGTTTATACAGGTACTCACGACAACTCTACTTCTGTTTCATGGTGGGAAAATTTAGATTATGAATCCAAAAAAAGAATAAAAGATGAGTATAAATTTTCAGAAAATCCTTCTTGGGATTTAATAGAAATTGGCATGAAAACAAATGCTAATCTCTTTATCGCTCCATTACAAGATCTATTATCTCTAGACGATTCAAGTAGATTAAACAAACCTGGCACCACAAAAAATAACTGGAAATGGAAGTTAAATCGTCCTTTAGAAGAAATAGAAGTTAATTTGAGAATGTTTAGTGAACTAGGAAATAATTTTGGTAGAACTTTAAAGTAGAATTTATTAAAAATTATTTATCAACCATTTGATTTTCAATATTTTGGATCTCTATAACATTTACATTTACAATAAAGTATCTCTTTAATATAAATATAGTTAGAACTAATATAAAAAAATACAAAAGACTTCCTTGCCATGTATTGATAAGATCGAATTTCCTGAACATAAAATCCTTTCCCTTTTTCTTTAAAATTTTTCTTTCTTTAACTGCTAAATTTAATAATGTATTTTTTTTTAATACTAAACATTCCTCTAATTTAATTAATA
>NZ_JAKVCI010000027.1:0-17396 GCF_022447305.1 Prochlorococcus sp. ALOHA_ZT_50
TTTTATACCATAAAGTTGTAAGTTTTCTTTCATTACCAATTCCCTTAAATTTTCACCAGGATTACATTGAACCTCTAAATCCTCACGGATAAATCTGATAGTTGCCATTTTTTTAGTTATTTTTCTTATTTTGGCGTTTTACTTTGAGAATTGTGACCAAAATATTAACAGTTTTTAGCTAAAAATTTCTTGTAAACTATGTTCTGCTAATGGATTTGCCCAATTTTTGCAAGAAAATAAATTTATTTACAAAAATCCCTCAAAGACTAAAAAACCCTTACTATCGTGATGTTTAGCTGTTTATTCAGCATAGTTACTAGAAATTAACCGATGGGATTGCCTTGGTATCGAGTTCACACAGTAGTTATTAATGACCCAGGTCGACTACTTGCTGTGCATCTTATGCATACTGCATTATTAGCCGGCTGGGCCGGTTCTATGGCTCTTTATGAATTAGCCATTTTTGATCCTTCTGATGCTGTTCTCAATCCAATGTGGAGACAGGGGATGTACGTTATGCCTTTCATGGCAAGACTAGGTATCACAAGTAGTTGGAATGGATGGGATATTACGGGTGCTACTGGAGTTGATCCTGGATTCTGGAGTTTCGAAGGGGTTGCGGCAGCACACATAGTATTTAGTGGCCTATTGATGTTGGCATCTATTTGGCACTGGACATATTGGGACCTAGATTTATGGGAAGATTCAAGAACTGGTGAGCCTGCTCTTGATTTACCAAGAATTTTTGGAATCCACCTTCTTTTAGCAGGACTTACATGTTTTGGTTTTGGAGCTTTTCATTGCGCAAACGTGGGGATTTGGGTTTCTGATCCCTATGGGTTAAGCGGTCATGTAGAACCTGTAGCACCTTCCTGGGGAGTTGAAGGATTTAATCCTTTTAATCCAGGAGGTATTGTAGCTAATCATATTGCAGCAGGACTTATGGGTATTATTGGAGGTATTTTTCACATCACCAATAGACCTGGAGAAAGACTTTATAGAGCATTAAAACTTGGAAGTCTTGAAGGAGTTCTAGCTAGTGCTTTAGCTGCTGTACTATTTGTTTCTTTCGTTGTTTCCGGAACAATGTGGTACGGTTCAGCAACTACCCCAATAGAGCTTTTTGGTCCTACCAGATATCAATGGGATTCAGGCTATTTCAAAACTGAAATTAATAGAAGAGTACAAGCTGCTATTGATGATGGTGCCACTAAATCAGAGGCATATGCATCGATTCCAGAAAAATTAGCCTTCTACGATTATGTAGGTAATAGTCCAGCTAAAGGGGGACTATTCAGAGTTGGAGCTCTTGTTAATGGTGATGGTTTACCAACTGGTTGGCAAGGTCACATTGCTTTCCAAGATAAGGAAGGTAACGAATTAGAAGTTAGAAGAATTCCTAATTTCTTTGAAAACTTCCCTGTCATTCTTGAAGACAAAGAAGGTAATGTAAGAGCAGATATTCCATTTAGAAGAGCTGAAGCAAAGTATTCATTTGAACAAACTGGCATTACTGCAACTATCTATGGAGGAGACCTAGATGGACAAACATTTACAGATCCTGCAGTAGTTAAAAGATTAGCTAGAAAGGCTCAACTTGGAGAAGCATTCAAGTTTGACAGAGAGACATATAAATCTGACGGTGTATTCCGAAGTTCTCCAAGAGCATGGTTTACATATGCACATTTATGTTTCGGATTGCTATTCTTGTTTGGCCACTGGTGGCATGCTTCAAGAACTCTTTACAGAAATTCCTTTGCTGGTATTGATGCTGAGATTGGAGACCAAGTTGAATTTGGTTTATTCAAGAAACTTGGTGACGAAACCACAAGAAGAATCCCAGGAAGGGTTTAAACTAAACTTTATTACTTAATCTTATGGAAGCTTTTGCTTACGTTCTTATTCTAACTCTCGCAGTTGTTACCTTATTCTTTGCTGTCGCCTTTAGAGACCCACCTAAATTTGATAGAAAATGAACTAAGAAAAAAAACCTCTTTAACAAGAGGTTTTTTTTTACTTTTCATAATTAAGATATTACTCTACTATTAGAGTTGAAGTGCAGCTTATTTCACCACATGCAGTGTCCAACCTGTCAAAACACAGATAGCAGAGTTTTGGAATCAAGATCTGCTGATAGTGGTAAAAGTGTTCGAAGAAGAAGAGAGTGCTTAAATTGCAGCTTTAGATTTACAACTTATGAAAGAGTGGAATCAATGCCAGTTTCAGTTATAAAGAAAGACGGTGGCAGAGAATTATTTGATAAACAAAAATTATTTACTGGTATATCAAGAGCTTGCGAAAAGACTAACTTCAGTAGTGAAGCAATTATTAATTTCGTAGATGGAATTGAATCACAAATCGTTCAAGACTCTAATAAAGATATTAAATCTTCACAAATCGGAGAATTAATACTTAAAAATCTTAGAAAAGAAAACGAAGTCGCTTATATAAGATACGCCTCAGTTTACAGAAAATTTAATGGGGTAAAAGATTTTATTTCTACTCTTGAATCTCTAAAAGGAAGTTCAAAAAACCAATTAGCTTCAATTTCATAAAATTCAGCATCTTAAAGTGTAGAATACATATCACAAATGTTTTTTGCTATTGGTTTGCAGGCTAGTAGCATTCCTTTCTAACTACCTTAGGTAGTCTGCGATACAACAAATGAACGAAAATTCTTCCCAAACCATTAAAGAACTTTCTGAGGATCAAGAAATTAAAAATTCGTCTGAGTTAGATAATGATTCAGCATCTCAAAATGAGGAAGATTTATCATTCGAGAAGAGCGATATACCTTCAGCAGATTCTTCCTCTAGCAGAACAAATACGGATTTTGACAACGCAGGATTCACACAAGAAGAATTTGCATCACTTTTGGGTAAGTATGACTATAACTTTAAGCCTGGCGATCTAGTTAAAGGTACCGTTTTTGCTCTAGAGCCCAAAGGGGCCATGATAGATATAGGGGCAAAAACAGCTGCTTTTATGCCTGTTCAGGAGGTTTCAATAAATAGAGTTGAAGGACTTAATGATGTTTTACAACCTTCAGAAAGTAGAGAATTTTTCATAATGAGTGAAGAAAATGAAGATGGCCAATTAGCCCTCTCCATTAGAAGAATTGAATATCAAAGAGCATGGGAAAGGGTTAGACAACTCCAAAAAGAAGATGCAACTATATATTCTGAAGTTTTTGCAACAAACAGAGGCGGAGCTCTTGTTAGGGTAGAAGGCTTGAGAGGTTTTATCCCAGGCTCTCATATAAGTGCTCGAAAAATTAAAGATGACTTAGAAGGTGAATATTTACCTTTAAAATTTCTTGAAGTTGATGAAGAGAGAAATAGATTAGTACTAAGTCATAGAAGAGCTTTGGTTGAGAAAAAAATGAACCGACTTGAGGTAGGAGAAGTTGTTGTTGGTTCTGTAAAAGGTATTAAACCTTATGGAGCCTTTATTGATATTGGTGGAGTTAGTGGTCTATTGCACATTTCTGAGATTAGTCATGAACATATTGAGACTCCTCATAATGTTTTAAATGTGAATGACCAAATGAAAGTTATGATAATTGACCTTGATTCAGAAAGAGGACGAATTTCATTATCTACTAAAGCACTTGAACCTGAACCAGGAGATATGCTAACTGACCCTCAAAAAGTTTTTAGTAAAGCTGAAGAAATGGCTGCGAAATATAAACAAATGTTATTTGAACAAACTGACGAAAACGAAGAGATCCCAAAAGCTTCATCTGAAACAGCATAACTTCACTTATTTATTTTGTTCACGAAATATAGGAACTTAACCCTCATAATCCCTACACAAGTATTTTTTAATTTACAATAATTGATTTGTAACGATAATTTAATTTAGGATAATGCCTAATTCCAAAATTATTTGTTAATGAGTGATTTCATTTTCACTTCAGAATCCGTAACTGAAGGTCATCCTGACAAAATATGTGATCAAATTAGTGACGCTGTTTTAGATGCTTTATTGACAGAAGATCCAGAAAGCAGAGTTGCATGCGAAACTGTTGTTAATACAGGTCTTTGTTTACTTACTGGAGAAATAACTTCAAAAGCAAAAGTCGATTATATAAAACTTGTTAGAAATGTAATTAAAGAAATTGGATATGAAGGCTATAGAGCAGGTGGTTTTGACGCAAATAGTTGTGCTGTTTTAGTAGCACTTGACGAGCAATCACCAGATATTTCTCAAGGAGTAAACGAAGCAGATGATGTTAACGATGATTTGGAAGATAATACCGGAGCTGGTGACCAAGGCATAATGTTCGGCTATGCATGCGATGAGACGCCTGAATTAATGCCCTTACCGATTAGCTTGGCTCATAGATTAGCCATTCAACTTGCCAAAGTAAGGCATGAAGAAGTCCTTAATTATCTACTCCCTGATGGTAAAACTCAAGTAAGCATTGATTACGAAAAAGGTTTACCAGTCTCTATTAATACGATTTTAATTTCAACTCAACATAATCCTGAGATAGATGGGATAACAAATGAAGAAGAAATTCGTCAAAGAATAAAAGAAGATTTATGGAAGCATGTTGTAATTCCTGCTACTGAAGATTTAGAAATCAAACCAAGCATTAGCCAAACAAGATTTCTAGTAAACCCCACGGGAAAATTTGTCGTAGGCGGGCCCCAAGGAGATGCGGGGCTCACTGGCAGAAAAATTATTGTAGATACTTATGGTGGATATGCAAGACACGGAGGAGGGGCATTTTCTGGTAAAGATCCCACAAAAGTAGATAGATCAGCCGCTTATGCAGCACGTTATGTAGCTAAAAGTATAGTTAAGGCAAAATTAGCAAAAAAGGCAGAAGTACAATTAAGTTATGCAATTGGAGTTGCAAAACCGATTTCCATTCTCATTGAAACTTTTAATACTGGTGTTATTTCGCAAGCTAATTTGACTGAGTTAATCAAAGAGCACTTTGATTTAAGACCCGCAGCAATAATAAAAGAATTTAACTTAAGAAATCTACCAAAAAAAATGGGAGGTAAATTTTTTAGAAAGACTGCATCCTATGGACATTTTGGCAGAAGAGATCTTGAGCTCCCTTGGGAAAATGTAGAAGAAAAAGCAGCCCAATTAGCAGAGGCTTCCAAGATCTTTAAATAAAATATTTTTTCTATGCCTGAAAATTTTTATGGAGGGTTAGATTTTGGAACCAGTGGTGCAAGAATATCAATAATTAATCTTGATAAGAAATTAGTATATTCAAATTCAGTTCCTTATTCATACAGCTTTAAAAATCCAAATTCTTGGATCAATTCTTGTGAAAATCTCTTAGTTAATTTACCTATTGAGGTAAAAATTAACCTTAATAAATTGGCTATCTCCGGCACCTCAGGGACTTTAACAGCATCAAATTTGCAAGGAGAATCGATAGGTCTAGCAATACCCTATGACCAAGCATGCCATGAAAATAAGATCCTTCTTGAATCCTTAACTTCTGGAGAAGATCATCTGCGAACTCCATACAGTAGTCTTGCTAAAGCATTAAAACTAATAGATAAATATGGGACAAATATACTTTTACGACATCAATCTGATTGGATCACTGGTTGGTTTTTAAAAGATTGGACTCATGGAGAAGAAGGTAATAATCTAAAACTTGGTTGGGATCTAAAAAAAGAATCATGGCCAAAAAGCTATCTCAATACTTCATGGCAAAAATGCCTACCTCAAATAATAAAAAGTGGGAAAATTATTGGACAAGTGAATTTTGATTTAGCAGAGAGATTTAACTTGAATAAGAAATTAATATTAATCTCAGGCACCACTGACTCTAATGCAAGTGTAATAGCTGCAGGTTTAGGTAAAGAAGATGGTCTCACAGTTTTAGGAACAACTATTGTAGTTAAAAAAATTATTGATAATCCTATAAAAAAACAAGGAGTTACAAACCATAGAGTAAACGGCCATTGGATATGTGGAGGAGCATCAAACGCAGGATGCGGTATCTTGTCTCAGTTCTTCTCTGATTTAGAAATAAAGGAGCTCAGTCGACAAATTAATCCATCGAAAAATACTTCTTTAAATCTTTTACCTCTTAATAGTAAAGGAGAGAGATTTCCTGTTAATAATTCTAATTTAGAGCCGATACTTGGTCCAAGGCCAGTAAGCGACTCACTTTATTTACATGCATTATTCGAGGGTCTAGCTAAGATCGAATTGAAAGGATGGGAAAAACTAGGCGAACTAACAGGTTCACTTCCAAAAAAAATTATTACTATTGGTGGAGGTTCAAAAAACCCTCAGTGGAGAAAAATAAGAGAAAAAATTATCAATATACCAATAGTTTCATGTAAAAAAACTACTTCATTTGGTACAGCCTTGTTAGCGATGAACTCAAAATAAAAGTTTTTTTAGATATTTGATAAAGATATAAAATTTTTAATTAAAAGGGTTTCACAAACTACACATCTTAATTTAGAGTATATAGGTTAGAGCCGGGATAGCTCAGTTGGTAGAGCAGGCGACTGAAAATCGCCGTGTCCCCAGTTCAAATCTGGGTCCTGGCACCTTTAAAACCCTGTCCTAGACAGGGTTTTATACTTTCAAATCATTGAGAACTCGTTATTTTTTCGTATTTTTTATAACTTTAAATTTTTAGTTTTCGACTCTGCAGACTTGACCAATAACACCCAAAATCAGTTTATCTCCATTTGGATCTTGCCAATTAGCTAAATCATTGAAATTACTATTTGCTTCATCTATTGAGACATCAACATCTCTAAATGATTTTTCAAAACAATTTATATCCATTGTATAGAGAATATCCTTAGTAATTTCACTTTTTGTTTTGGGAATAAATTTACTCAATACTCTTACAGAACCATCCTCATTCCTTTTTATACTTTGCCTATCCCATAACTGCTCTCCATATTCACTTTTAGGGACTCCAACCCATTCATGAGGCAAAGCTTCTGATTTTTTTATTGAAATACAAAAGAAAACGATAATCGAAAGGACTAAATTAATGAAATTTCTAAAAAATATTGAATTAACTTTATTCTTAGAATTAATCATGACTACTTATGGAATACAAAAATTTTTTATTAGTAGGAAATATAAGATTAAAAATTTGTAAAAATTTTTATTGATTAGTATTTCTATTATAGATAGAATCAAATATTAAAATTAAGAATTTACTTCCAATAAATTTATTAGAAAAATAATGAATAAAATACAGAAATTTCTCTCAGTAGTTTTTTTTATAGCAATATTTGTTGTATTGATTTATTTAATCCAAAATTATGGGATTGAACCTCTAAGGAACAAAATAGAAAGTATGGGGATTTGGGCTCCTTTTGGAATATTCATACTTAGAGGAGTAAGTATTATTTTACCTGCCCTTCCAAGTTCAGCTTATTCTCTGCTAGCTGGTTCATTACTAGGATTTCAAAAAGGTTACATGACAATAATCTTTTCTGATATCGTTTTTTGCCAAGCTGCTTTCTTTATTGCAAGAAATTATGGTCGGGTTCCTGTACGTAATTTAGTAGGCCCGAAAGCAATGAAAAAGATTGAAAGTTTTAATCAAAACCAGCTAGAAGAAAATTTCTTTCTTATGACAGGTCTACTAATGACTGGCCTTTTTGATTTTCTAAGCTACGCAATTGGTATTGGAGGAACTCGCTGGAAAATATTTACTCCTGCATTATTAATAAGTCTTCTAATCAGTGACTCTATACTAGTAGCAGTAGGAGCTGGAGTTAGCCAGGGAGCAGGATTATTTCTAGGGATTGCTCTATTGGGAATGTTTGCTTTAGCGACTATTTCAGGATTGGCAAAAAATAAAATGCCTAAATAACAAAACAGTTGATAATTCTGTAATCAAAGAAGAAAGATATGACATTTTCGCAAACAATAACTATATAAATAATGATTCATGCAAGAATAGAAATCGATTAATTTTTAAAGTTATTAGATGACTCCATTTAGACCAACTTCATATGATCGCCCTGGAGAACAAATATCAACTACTCCTTCTGGATTAAAAGTAACTTCTGCAAAGAGATTAATGGTGGATTCAATGGTAAGAATGATACAAAAAGCAGAAAATCATTCCGTAGAAGATAAACTTGACGAAGAATCTAACAATAATTAATCAATTCATTGATAAAAGTATAGGAGAGTGGAAATCTATTAGAAGTACTCACACTTTAGCTTTTCAGGAATTTGAAAACTCAACTAGTAAAATATATATAAAACATATCAACAAAAAAAATAAAAAAGTCGTTGAAATTTTTAAAAATTATAAATTTAGTTTAAACCTAGAGAGCATAGCCATTTCTATAAACTGGCAAGCTATTAGTGATTGGGACAATGATGATATCAGTGAGGGAGATGAAACTATTCTGATTTTTTTACCCAAAGATGAAAATTCAGGAATTGTTTTAAGAAATAAAGGTTATACAGAATCCTTTATTTCATCATCCAATTATTTTGTTGATGAACAAAATAATTTACACATTAAAACTATTTATAAATCAACAGTTTCCGAAGAAAGAATTTCCTTTTTATCCACTCATGTAAGATCCAGATTTTCTACTATTAGAAATCTGGAAAATAACTCAGTTATACAGACTTCCCATACTTCAGAGATAAGGAATTTAGCTAGTTTAAAAGATTAATTATCCTTTCAAATTGAAACTCTGTTTCAGATATTAATTTAGGAAGAAAGCCTTTGTTTCCACGCATATTATTAACTGTTGAATTCAAATCAGAGATAGTTGCATCTCGCATTAATTCAAAAACCCTTCTTGCATTTCTTAAAGGTACCCCAAGAGCAAGATAAGTATTTTTAAGATCCTTCAAACAACTTTTTTCTAAAACTGATTCGTCATTAGAAATTAAAAGATAAGCAACAATCCTTAGGATTATTTCTCCATCTCTTAAACAAACGGACATCTTGTTAGTTGTATTTAAAGATATTTTTGAATTAAGTGAATCTTGATTTTCGCAAATCATTGCTGTTACAGCGTCTGCTGCGATTGCATGTGAATTATTGGTTATTGAGGTTATTGCATCTAATCTTGAGTTTGCACTATTAATAAATTCTTTTATATTGCTTAAATCATTTAATTTCTTATCGGCTGACAATAGTTGATTATTCTTTGAAACTGACATTCCTGAAGTAAAAATTTAAAGACCGATCTTAAGAATAATACAAAGCTAGTAAAAACAATACAATTTCAAACTTAACGCAACGCTTCTTAATTAATAACTTCATTCCAAAGTGATAGTTGAAATAATTCAAATAAAAAATTTTTTTCCGCTAATATAAAACTACATTTTTAATAAAGTTTTGGATCAACAGGATTTAAAATTATCAAAGAAACTTATTTCCTCATATAAAAAGAGATTGGAAAAAGAAATTCTAGACAGAAGTATGAAATTAAAGATGCCTCAAAATAAATTTGAAGAAATAATTAATAACAATAATGAACTTATAAATTTAAAAAAAGCGTTAGAAGATCTAGAAACGGAATCTGAATCTCATAGTAAAGTCTGATTTTTGAAAAACCCTTCCAAAAGTGCCTCAAACCAACAATTTCCTTTTTAAGTCCCTAAACAATCAACAACTTCAAGCAGTAAAACATGTTTATGGACCACTATTAGTTGTAGCAGGTGCAGGTAGCGGAAAAACTAAGGCTCTTACTCACAGAATTGCAAACCTTATTGAGGGTAACTCTATAGATCCCTATAACATTCTCGCAGTCACTTTCACTAACAAAGCTGCTAAAGAAATGAAAGCAAGATTAGAGGTTCTTCTAGCCCAAGAATTAGCTTTTAATCAATTTGGTCAGCCTTGGACAACTCTCAAAGAAATTGATCAAAATCAATTAAGAACAAACGTTCACCAAGAGAGGCTTCAGAACCTTTGGATCGGTACTTTCCATTCTTTATTTTCAAGACTTCTGAGATACGATATTGAAAAATATACTGATCCAGAAGGCCTAAAATGGACAAGGCAATTTTCAATTTACGATGAAACAGATTCTCAAACATTAGTAAAAGAAATTATCAGTCAAGATATGAATCTTGACCCAAAAAGATATGATCCCAAAAAGATTAAAAGATTAATAAGTAATGCTAAAAATCAATGCTTAACTTCTAATGATCTTTTAGAAAAAGCAGATAATAATTTTGATAAAACAGTTGCAGAAGCCTACAAGAGATATAGGATTTCGCTCTCAAAAAATAATTCTTTAGACTTTGATGATCTTCTACTTTTGCCTGTTTTCTTATTGAGGCAAAATGATATAGTCAGAGATTACTGGCACAAAAGATTTAAACATATTTTAGTTGACGAATATCAAGATACAAATAGAACACAATATGAACTTATAAAATTAATTACGGCTGGAAATACTGAACCAAAAAAATTCTTCAATTGGGAAGATCGGTCAATTTTTGTAGTTGGGGATGCTGATCAAAGTATTTATAGTTTCAGAGCAGCTGACTTCAGAATTTTAATTGGTTTTCAAGAAGATTTTAAAACTTCAATCAACGACGATACAAAATCATCTTTAATTAAATTAGAAGAAAATTATAGGTCATCTTCCAATATCCTTGATGCTGCAAACTCACTAATTGAAAACAACTCTGAAAGAATTGACAAAGTTTTAAAGGCTACTAAAGAAAAAGGGGAACTTTTAACGTTACTCAGCTGTGATGATGAAATTTCCGAGGCAGAAGCAATTACCAATAAAATAAAATCACTCAATAACTATAATCAAAACCCAATTTGGAAAAATTTTGCAATTTTATATCGAACCAGAGCTCAGTCGAGAGTATTAGAAGAATCTCTTGTAAGGTGGCGCATTCCTTATACAATTTTTGGAGGATTGCGTTTTTATGATAGAAGAGAAATTAAAGATGCAATAGCATATTTGAAAGTTCTGGTTAATTCTTCAGATAACGTTAGTCTTTTACGAATCATAAATGTTCCTAGAAGAGGGATTGGTAAGACTACTATTCAAAAACTTAATGAACTATCTAATAGGTTAAATATCCCATTATGGGAGGTTCTTAATGATAAGCAAAGTCTTGAAGAAACAATAGGCCGATCATCAAAAGGAATTAATAAATTTACTGAAGTTATGAATGATCTACTGTGTTACCTAGAAAATTCAGGTCCCGCTCAACTACTACAACTTATATTAGAAAAAAGTGGTTATTTAAGTGACTTGCTCTCTAGTGGGACTGAAGAATCTGAAGATAGAAGAAATAACTTACAAGAACTAATTAATGCAGCTACTCAATATGAAGAAGAAACAGAAAGTGGAGATGTAGAGGGATTTCTTTCTACAGCAGCCTTAACAACTGATAATGATACGAAGAAAAATAATCCTAACTCTGTAACTCTCATGACTCTGCATAATAGTAAAGGTTTAGAATTTCAAAATGTTTTTATCACTGGGCTAGAACAAGGTCTCTTCCCTAGCCATAGATCAATAGATACTCCCTCACTTCTTGAAGAGGAAAGAAGATTATGCTATGTAGGTATTACTAGAGCTAAAGAAAGAGTTTTCTTAAGTCATGCCAGAGAAAGAAGATTATGGGGTGGAATGCGTGAAGCAACAATTCCTTCAATATTTCTTTCGGAAATACCTGAAGATTTAATGGATGGCGAATTACCACAAACTGGTGGTGCTTCAATTAGAAGAGATTGGCATCTTGATCGTTTAACTAGAGTTGATCGAAACAATCCAAATGAATTTGTTAACAAACCAATAAATGCAGTAAGGAAATTATATTCAGGTCCCAGTAAAGGGAAAAGCTGGATAGTTGGAGATAAGCTAATTCACTCAAAGTTTGGGAAAGGTGAAATCATACATATTTTTGGGAGTGGGGAAAAAATATCTTTAGCAGTAAAATTTGGTGATAAAGGAAGTAAAATTCTAGATCCCAGATTAGCTCCAATTCGTTATGTAAGTTAAAACTCATGAACGATATCTCTGATTACATCCAAGGGGAATTAATCAAAACTCCATTTAATCTATATAACCTAATTGCTAAATACATAGAATCTAATAACAATACTAAAGTAGCTTTTGTTGGCGGTTATTTAAGAGATTTATTAATTAGTAAATTCCACAAAAAATCGTTTTCTAAACCTGTAGATATTGATCTTGTTATTGAAGGATCCTCTATTTCTCTTGCAAAATTTATAAAAAAAAATATTGTAAATGTAGATTTATGTTTAATCAAGGAATTTAATTTATACAACACTGTAGAAATAAATATTAATGACTATAAAATTGATATTGCTTCTGCAAGAAAAGAAATTTATTCTGCTCCAGGCTTAAATCCCACAGTAAATAAAAGTACTATTGAGGAGGATCTTAAGAGGAGAGATTTCACTATAAATTCAATAGCCTTCGAGGTCTCGACAAGGAAAATCTATGATCTTTATGGAGGAATTTCTGATATAAAAAGTAAAAGATTGAACTTACTTCACAGTAATAGTATTTCAGATGATCCAAGTAGATTAATTAGATGTGCAAAATATGCTTCAAGGTTAGATTTCAATATTTCAAATAATTCCCTCAAACAATCTCAAGAAACAGTTAGACAATGGCCATGGAAAAGTTCAGAAACTCATCAGAAAATGATTTACCCTCCTGCACTAGGCATACGAATAAGGATGGAACTAGCTGAAATATGCAAACACGATAATTTGACTAATGTGATTTCGATAATTCATAAATGGGAAATTATCTCAATCTTAAATGAAAATATTAAAGTCGATAAAAGATTTTTAAGAGGACTAAATTGGATTAAGAAGTTAAAGGGAAATCATATGCTTTACTTATTAAAAGATTCAGAAGATTTAGAAAAAGCATGTCAAAGATTTTTGGTAAATAATAGTGAGATAAAAATATTAGAAGATTATATAAATATCAAAAAGATATTAAATACAAACCAAAAAAATTTCAATCATTTTTCTCCATCAAGTTGGACAGAATTTATTGAGGACAGAAACCTTAATGATGAGACAGTCAAATTATTAATTTGTGATGGAGGACCATACTGGCGTAAATTGTTTAAGTGGTTATTTATTTACAAATTCATAAAATCAAAAAAAGATGGAGAAACATTAAAAAAAGAAGGATGGGATCCAGGGAAGGAGATGGGAAAGGAAATCAAAAGATTAAGATATTTGGAAATTGACAAATTAAATAGAAATTAATTACATTTTTACAACTTCTCCAACCTTGTACCATTTATCCTTTAGAACATTTTCATATTTACGATTGCAACTAATCAACAAGGGGCCACATGTTTGAGGATCTAATAGTAATGATATTCTCTCGTTAAAAGTCTCTTGATCTAATGAATTTTCGTTTAAAAAATTAATTATTCTTTTTTGCTTATTTACTTTATAAATTTTGTCAAAAATTTCTTTATTAGATTCAAAGAAAGTACTTTTAACATCTTTTCTTATTAAATCAAATACTCCAGGATAAGCTTTAAATGCAAATAAATCTAATAAAACTTTTAGTGGCTCAAGATTATTGCTTTGCCTATATAAATTAGATGATTCAACCATTTCTTTAAGATGTCCAATAAATCCATATCCAGTAATGTCAGTCGCAGCATTGACTAATGATTCTTTAAATTGATTTTGAAAAAGATAAATTTCATCAATCAAATATTGCTGACTCTTTACTAAATTATTAATTACTTCAGAAGAACTACCTAGCATATTAATATTTTGCATTTGACCGGCAAAGTAAATCCCAACGCCCAGAGGTCTAGACATCATGAGAATATCTCCAATATTCATTCCAGATTTAAGCCATGGTTTTGCTCCATTTTTTAAAATACCTTGAACTGTTAAAGAAATATCTATTCCTAATGAATAAGGTTTATTTACTAAACTTCTTGCCTCGAAAGTATGGCCTCCAAGTAATTCACCTCCATGATCCTCAACTGTTGATTTAATACCTTGAAGTGATTGAGAAAAGAGGTAACTCTGAAATTCCCTTTCAACTTTTGGTAATGAAATTAAAGCCTGCGCGGATGAAAGTTTTGCTCCGCATGCCCACAAATCTGAGCAAGCATGCAAAGTAGTAATTTTTGCATTAAGCCAAGGATCACTTACCAAAGCAGGAAATCCATCTACACTTTGCAAGATAATATCTTGACCATTTTGATATATCTCAACTGAATCTTCAGGTGATGAGGCAAAAGAATTTAAATTAGAATTTATTAATGATTTATTCAAAACAAACTGAGGAATTTTAGCTGCACATCCTCTGCAATCATTCAATGAAATATTTTTTTCACTACTTTTCATAATTAGCCTTTTTGATCTGAACTTTTTAATAAAGTTGAGATCAATTTTATGCTTTAAAATCCAAAAAATAAAAGAAGGGCCGAAAACAAAATTGCGATAAATAGCAAAAGCCTTTGGATGATGGCTTGGAAATATATTTACTATTTGCAATCCGATCTTTTGAGGAAACCACTTTTTTAATGATCTCCCTTCTATATCTTTTTTTAGATTTTGTACTAATGTATTTACAACTTTTACTGCAAAAACTCCCGATGCTGGTCTTTTTGCTGAACCTACAACTGCGCAATCACCGACAGCAAAGATTCCAGAGAAACTTTTTATCTGTAAATTCTGATTTGTAATTATTCTGCCATAAGAATCCGAATCTAATAATTTTTTTTGTGCCCATAACGGAGATGTATTTCCAGTACATAAAAGAATCTTGCCATAATCAAAATTAAGTTTTTCAACTAAATCAATATTGGAATTCCGTAAACTTTTTAGAATTGTATTATTAATTTTTCTTGAATCACATAATAGTTTTAAAGGTCTATCTCCCCATCTTTTTCTCAAAGCATAAGATACTTCAATTGCAGCAAGGCCACTCCCAACAATTACAAATGGAAGTTCATTAACTGAATCAAAAATGTCCTCTTTTAGTATTGAGTCATAAGCCCTTAAAAAAGGTTTAATTGAAAAAGCATTTCGATTTTTAACTAGTGATTCAAATTCTTTTGGAATTATTGTTTGACTTCCATAATTAAGCACCAACTTCGAATAATTAACTGAAGGTCTATTACTTAAAACAATTTTCTTTAAATTGAAATCAATATCCTTTACTTCTTCTTCTATAAAAGATACTTTTGCATTTTTTGCTAAAGATTTTATATCAATTAAACTCTCTTCTAAAGTGATTGATTTTGAAATCACCGATGGGAATATAGCCGAATAAACCAAATGAGAATCTCTAGATATAATTGAAACAGGAATTTCTGGCATTAATTTCGGAAACATTAACCATTTCTTCAATAAAGAAACATTTGAGTGTCCTCCTCCAATTAGTACCAGATGATTAAAAGTCATTTACATCACTATGAATAAAGAACATTTATTACCAATTGAAAAATCAAGATTAGGAGTGATTGGTGGAAGTGGATTTTATTCAATGGATCAAATAGAGTACTTAAGAGAACTAGAAATCAATACTCCCTATGGTAAACCTTCTGATTCAATAAAAGTATATAATCTTGGAAACCTAGAGATAGCATTTATTCCTAGACATGGCAGAACACATAGTTTAAATCCTTCTGAAATCCCTTACAAAGCTAATATTTGGGCTCTAAGATCAATAGGAGTAAGATGGATTATTGCTCCATCAGCAGTTGGTTCATTACAAGAACAGATAAGGCCACTTGATATAGTGGTTCCAGATCAATTTATAGACCGGACAAAAAATAGACCTGCAACCTTCTTTAACGAGGGAGCTGTTGCTCACGTAACTATGGGAGATCCCTTCTGCACAAATTTATCACGTATATTAAGTGAAATCGGAGAAAAAAATATTCCTGGCGGTAGACAATTGCATAGAGGGGGTACCTATCTAGCAATGGAAGGTCCCGCTTTCTCAACTAGAGCAGAATCTAATTTATATAGGAGTTGGGGATGTTCAATAATTGGAATGACGAACCACACAGAAGCAAGATTAGCTAAAGAAGCTGAAATAGCTTACTCCTCCTTATCTATGGTTACTGATTATGATTGCTGGCATCAAACTCATCAAGAAGTTTCTGTAGAGATGGTTTTGGATAATCTTAGATCAAATACTGAAGTGGCTAATAAAATAATATTTGAAGTAGCTAAATTAATTGAAAAAGAAAGACCAAAAAGTAAGTCTCATTTTTCATTAAAAGATGGATTGATAACCCAAAAAGAAAATATCCCAAGCTCCACAAAAGAGAAACTAAGGATATTTACTGATTCTTATTAGGCTTATTTGATATAAGTGATTATCAGGTCAAGGTAAGGATTTGTTAGCCTCCAGCTCCAACGCCTTGGTATGAACCATAGAAGAATATACCTAAAACGAAGATAACTGCAATTCCACCTGCTGTAGCAACAAGCCATAGAGGAAGAGTTCCTTCAGTCCATCTTCTTTCCCATGCAACTGCTGGTCTACCGTCGGGAAGTCTATCTGGAATTCTTCCATCAGGTCCTTTTAATTTACTCATAGTTTTAATTTAATTGAAAAAGTAACTGGAAAATAAAATTCCCAATACAAAGACTGATAGTAAGCCTAAATAAAGGCTTGTACGATTAAGTTCAACTGGAACTTTGTTAGGATTTTCGTTTACTTGCATGATTGTTAAATTTATCGGGCTACGAATTGCATAGCAGCAATGGAACCCAAAAAGAATACTGATGGAATAGCTAAAGCGTGAACTGCTAGCCAACGAACAGTAAATATAGGATAAACGCGGACTTCCGCAGCCTGCATTGGAGCTTGAGAATTAGACATAGTTATTTTGTTCTTAAATCAAGTTGAGACTTCGCATCAAATCTTTGTGTTACAACAGGAGCTTTTGCTTCAGATGCCTGAAAATAACTATCCGGACGAGGAGTACCGAAAGCGTCGTAAGCCAAACCTGTGTATACGAATAAGAAGCCTGCTATAAAAATAGCTGGTAATGTTACTGCATGAATAATCCAGTACCTAATACTGGTGATTATTTCAAAGAATGGGCGTTCACCCGTTGAACCTGCGGCCATAATCACAAATGTTTACCCTATGATCTTACAGTGTAAAATCATAAGTTCGCGAAGAAATTAACAGGTTGGTTACAGACAGTTGCTAAATCTTTCAAAAATTAATTTTTTTTTTACTTTTAACTGAATTTATTCAAAGTTAGCTATTCCATTTAAGGATATAACCACGTTCGCCTAGTACAAATCCTTTTTGATTGTCTAAAGCCTCCTTATCAAGAAAAACTATTTTAATGTAGTTTGTTGGCAATTCAGAAGCAATAGGATCTTTATTCCAAGTTTTACCTTGATCTTTACTTACTATTAAAGTTCCATTACCCCCACC
>NZ_JAKVCI010000028.1:0-16969 GCF_022447305.1 Prochlorococcus sp. ALOHA_ZT_50
AACCCTTAGAAAGCTGGAATTTACCTGCCCATTCGAAAGCACCCTCAGCATGATCATCATGACCTCCATGATCAGAATGATCATCTACCTTAGCTGAATGTTCAGCATGATCATCATGTCCACCATGGTCTGAGTGGTCATCGTGACCTTCATGATCAGAATGATCATCTACGTCTATTGCACTAACACCTACAACAACAGTATTCTTTTTACTTTCCCAATTTCTCATACTTGGAGTCATTTCTTTGCCAAGAGTGAATACTTTGTCTGCGCTATTTAGTAATTGAGCTTGTCTTGGATTGATCTTTAAGTCATGAACATCCTGTTTTCTATCTACTAAGCATGTAACTTCGTCAGATGGTAATGCAATTGATTTAACTAAATCACAAACTAGTGGTTCTACTGCTACGTATGACTTCCCTTTAGCCATTACATCCTGCCCAAAACCAGAAAATATAATCGTTCCAGCGATTACGGAATTTTTAATAATTGACTTACTTGAACATGTTTTATTTGATAAAAGTCTTTTAAAAATTGACATAAAAAAATTATTAAATACTTAAAAATGATAATCATTTTCATTACACCTGACAAGAAAAGGTATCAAATGTTATGAAAATAATACGCAGCTTGTATTATTGGTAAGCTTGTAAAGTGACTTTTTTCATGAAGATTAATTAATGGCTACTTTAGTCGCTGAAAATTTAACATTTGCATACACAGAAAAAAGTAAGCCAGCTTTAAATAAGGTATCGGTTGAGATTAAACCTGGAACTCTAACAGCGCTAGTAGGTCCAAATGGTGCCGGTAAATCCACTCTTTTGAGGATATTGCAAGGACAAAATACTCCAGATAAAGGCGAAATAAAAATTGACGGTGAAAATTTATATAGATCTAGAGCTCTAGTGGCACTTATGCCTCAAAGAAGTTCTATGAATTGGAAGTTTCCCATTACAGTTGAAAAATTGGTATCTCTTGGTCAAATAAAGTATTCAAAATCAAGAAGTAATAACCCCTTTCAAATCAAGGCTCTTCTAGAATATCCTAATTCTTGGATTAATAAATGTTGTGAATTAGAAGCGACAATGCAAAGAGTAGGAATTGCTAATTTGGCTAATAGAAGACTCGATTCTCTTTCAGGAGGACAGCAACAAAGAGCTCTATTAGCAAAAACTCTTATGTCCCCTGCAAAAATATTTCTTCTGGATGAACCTTGTGCGGCATTGGATCCCCCCGCAAAAGAGGACTTCCTGAAAATTGTTCGTCAACTCGCAGATGCGGGACTTTCTTTGCTAGTAAGTAGCCATGATTGGGGCGAGTCTCTAAATAACTACGATCAAGTAATCGTTCTTGATAAAAGTGTTTTAGCAGTTGGTAGTCCTGATCAAATAAAAGATAAATTAGATGCGATAAACATAAGCTCTATAAAGGAAAATAATTTCTGTGATTAGAAAATGTTCCTTATTAATTTTGAGCTTGATAACAGTTTTGGCAAAGGCCGAAATATTCGAGTGTATGAAACAAAAGTTGAAACTTTCTTGGATTTTTTTTAGGGGCATGAATATCTTTAACAGGACAACCTTCCATTTTCGACGTCTCTCCGCATTGAACGCAGGTCAAATGATGAATATCTCTGTCTACGGGAGTGTAAAGAACCTCTCCTGTTGGGAGATGTCTAGAACGAATTAATCCATGCTTTATCAAGATTTGCAGATTTCTATAAACAGTGGTCAACCCCATAGATTTGCCTTTTGTGATCAACTGCCTATGCAATTCTTGACCGCTCAATTCATCCTCGCATTTATTAAGTTCTTCAAGAAGTTGTTCTTGTCTTTTGGTAATGTCAGACTTAGTTACCATTGTTTCCAAAATCTTTTTTTGCCTCGTATTTTTGATCATACCGAATCTTTCGAATAATGTCTTTTATTAATAACAACTGGTGGTTGGTTCCATTAATAATAACTATATTTTCCGGGATCTTATGCCCAGCTATGGGAACTGTATTAATCACTCATAAGAGATTATTACAAGTTAATTTAATCTCTCATTGTGTGTTGCCTGGACTTGCTCTCGCATTAGCGCTTGGAATTCACCCCTCAATTGGTGGTGTTATAAGTGGTCTTCTGGGCTCAGTAATTGCGGAAAGTTTAACTAATAGAAAAAGTGAAAATTATGAAGCAGTTATGAATACTATTCTCGCTGGAATGCTTGGGTTTGGAGTCCTTATAATCCCTCTACTCGGAATAAGGATTGATTTGGAGGCAGTATTATTTGGCGATTTATTGACAGCAAATTTTGGAGATTTACTTAGAACAATAATTGCTTTTTTAGTATTTATACTTTTAATGACTTTTGGATATGAAAAGGTTGTTTATGTGGGATTGGATCCAGAAGGTGCATCCGCGAGTGGTATAAACGTTTCTTTATTAAATCTTGCTTTGAGTTTTACAACGGCATTAGTAATTGTTAGTTCAATGTCAGCAGTGGGAGTAATTCTTGTAATTGCTCTTCTTTCTACGCCAACTTTGTTAGGGCTAAATAAGGCTCATAGTTTAAGAATTGCAATGATGAGGTCTTCATTTTTTGGATTATGTATCTCACTTCTTGGATTTATTCTCTCTATAGTCTTTAATCTTTCGCCTGGACCTGCAATTAGCGTTATTTGTGTTGCGTCCCTTTTAATTCCTAAGCTTCGCAAATAATTAAATCTTAAATGTCCAATCAGAGTTTAATGCTTGAGCTTCTGGATTGTTTTTTAAAGCTACTTCCATAGCCTCTTTTTTATTATTAGCTATAACAACTTCATCAAATTCCTTTCCATTTTTTTTGAGACTTACTTTGAAACGCATAAAAATTTTTTAATTAATCAAAAGTTAACCACTAAGCAACTAGATTTAAATACTTTTAAAAGTTAATTGATGAAATAGAAACTTTAGTTATTTTGAAGTTTTTCTACTACAGATTCTTTCTCAATTTTAGCTACATCCTGTAATCCATTAGCATCAAACCAAGGAGCGTTTTCCCAATTAAATCCTTCCCCAAAAGTATTATCGGGAGCAGCTACGTACCAGTGACATGACGAATCGGGAACATCTACAGCACATTTTGACCAGTCAGCTTCCCATTGTGGAACTTGTACCCACATTACAGATGCTAATAAAAAAGAAAAAATAAAATTCATAATTATCGGTTAGCAAAATTTTGAAAGATTTTTTTCACATTCTTTCTTTCTTTTCTTCCAGTAATTCTCAAGTATTTGATATTTATGCTTATTTTTGAATTGACTTAAATGAATATTATTCTGATTAAGAACTGAAGTATTTTTGATTTTCATGACTCAAGCTGTCTATGTAGAACATATTTAAGACACTTTATAGATTTTTTGAAGTGAATTTATACTTAATTTTTGTCTTACTTTTGTGTAGGTAAGTATTTTTCGGGATTATTTTCAATATAAGTAAGCGAATATTTGACAACACCTACTATTACTGAAAAAAGAGCAATTGCTGAAATAATAAAAATGATTTTTTTGTAAATGCTTTTCATCAATTTTTTATGTTTTTGATTATTTTTTTCATCAACGCCCAATTTTTCTGAAAGATTTAAATAATTAGTAATTTATACTGTAGCCTTTTAAATTACCTACGGAGTAGATTAAATACATCAGAAACTCCTCACACACTTTTTTCTGATAACTTTAAAAGTACTCGACCTTGATGTTTGAGTACTTTTTGTATTTTTTGCCATGTGACAGTTAAGATAGAGGTCTATTAAGCATTACATATTTTGAATTTAGGTGTGATATTAGGATTGTGTGTAGGAGGAATTGATTTATTTCAGTGGAAACAAGGAAACACTTGATATAAATCAATTTTAAAAAGATCTCTCTTAGAGGGATCTTTTTTTTTGGGGATTATTAGAAATACATATTAAATTCTGAATATAAAAACATATATGCTTTCTTCCAAAATAATTAGGTCGTCATTACAAATTAGTAATTTAATTCGTTAGATTATGAGTCGTTAAATTCTTCTGTTAATGCAAATACTTTTTTTAGCAATTTTAATTTGTTCAAGCTTTTTATTCCCTTCTTCATCATTTGCCTCACATATAGAACTAAAACCTTGTGTAGAGATTGCTCATTGTGTACGAGAAGAATGGGAGGTAAACAATATTGAGAAACCTTTTGAAGAGATTAAAACATTTATCGAAAACACTCCAAGAACTGAGATTGTAGAAATTGATGGCGATTATCTTCATGCTGAGGCAACCAGTAAATGGATGAAGTATGTAGACGACTTAGAAGTATCCTTTCTACCTGAATCAAACATCTTATCAATAAGATCAGAATCAAGAGTTGGAGAAAGTGATTTGGGAGTGAATCAAAAAAGAGTTGATTTACTAAAATCGAAAATGTTTTAAGATAAAAAGTTAAAAAAATAATTTGTTTTTATTGTTTTTTGTATAACTTTTCCATTTTTAAAAAAAATTAGCAGATAAAAAAGTGATAATTGTCATCATGCCTTGATAATGGCAAATTTATTAGATTTTCTCTAAAAAGATGATCATAAATTTTATATATTTATTGTTATCTAGTTTTGTTTTTTTCTGGTTTTATATAAACATTAAAAAAAATGGACTTAAATGGATAATCAAAGGTCTTTTTCAAATTGGAATATTGGTATTATTCATTGGAGGGTTTTTCAAAATATTTTTCACCTTACCCCCTAATTTATTTATAAAAATATTTTTTCTTATTATTTATACATGGTGCACTGTTGGAATAAATGTAAATTTCATGATCCCTTTGATTAGTTTGATTGACCAAAAAATAGTGAAAAAATAAAACTAAAATATGCCTTAATTGTCAGTACAAAAATAAATCTATTTCCTTAATCTGCAATATTAAAATTTATAAGATTTATTTTTTTCCTTTTGAAAGTCTTTTTCTTGTATACCTAGTCTTTAATGCCAAGTCTGTCATTATATATATTCCAAATAAAAGAATGACTATTCCAATAAAGTATTTCATTATTTTTTATGTAATTACTATGTTTGAGATTTATTCATGATGCCAACTAATTTTAATATCTATTTCTTGAGATAAATTTCTTGTAACTGGACATTCTTTGGAAGCTTTTTTCAAAAAATCAATAGTTTCATTAGAAGTGCTCTCTGGTATAAAAATATCTATTATTAGTTCTTTTATCTTCCTCTCGCTATTTTGTGTCATTACTTTTTCAATATTTAAATATATACCTTTCAAATCAAATCCTTTCGATTTAGCTTTGATTGCCATAATGGTTAGCAGGCAAGTACCTAGAGATGTTGCTAATAAATCAGTTGGGGAAAAACTTTCACCTTTACCGCAGTGATCTAAAGGTGCATCAGTTCTAATAAGACTTCCAGATTGTAGATGAATAGCCTCACAGTTTAAATTTCCTAAATAAGAACATTTAACTTTAGTCATTTTAAAAAAATTAAATTAGGAAAATATTATTAATAAAAAATTATGGAACATAACAAGATTATTGATGAGAAATTTTTATTTGCATATTAGTGGAGTATTAAGGAAATTCATCATTCAAGTTTTGAAATCAGTTTTTATATCCATATTCCTCTAAGCAATACTCAATTAATTCAATTGATTTATTAAGAGTTCTTTTATTTTTATTTTCTAGATCGAAGCATTCATTTAAAACACGTATAGATTCATTTAAAAATGATTCTTCTTTATTTTTTAAATCTTTAACTTGATTTATATAAATTAATTTTTTAATCCCAATAAGGGAAAATATGATTATTGATATTGTAAAAATTGCTATTTTGAATTTATTCATACAATTAGTTATTACAAATATTTTAATTTATTTAATATCTAAAAACTTTACATAGCTTATAGAACTAAGTAATTACATATGTAGCTGCTGTTATTGCTATGGCAGTAATTGAAATGAAGATGTATGGAACAACCTTTAAAGGTATATATAGATTATTTTTAGACATAACTAGAACCTTTATACAAATAATTACATTCCCTTTAAACTTTATAAGTCTTCAAATATACAAATTAATTTTCTTTGCATAAATTCAATCCTTTTAAAGATTAACAAATTTATATTCATTGAATTTTCATTAAATAAAGTATCTCTAAATCTTGTCTTGAGTCCGATATTTTTCTTTTTAAAAAGATTAATTCTTCTTGGCTCATTTTTGATTCTTTTATCATCAATTCTGCTTGTTCAATAGCATGTTCTATATTTCTAATTTTAATTTCTCTTATTGAGGGATCATCTTTACATGCTTTTTTAGTATTTGCATCTAACATGTGTACGAAAAAAATCACCTTGAATATAATCTAAATTAAAACTTCATTATGCTACAACCGCAAATTTAATTAAAATAAATTATTATCAAGATAAGAACTTTAACCTTAGCTAACCCTCTCTTCAATTGATCGAGTGGGTTTTTTTTATGGTGTAATATACTCCTAGCATTTACTATTAATTTGGAAGATTCAAAACTTAATCCTGAGGAAAATAATTCAATCGAATCGTCCCCCAATTTGAATGAAGACAATAAAGATCTTAATGAGGGGAATAAAAAAGAAGAAAATGTTAAGGCATTTACAGAATTTCTAGAGAAAGCAAGTAATCAAGATTCTTCAGAAGAAAAAGTAAAACTTGATTCTGAGCAACAAAAACTAAAAATTGACAAATCACTTTTTAAAAGATTTCTTAATAATGGATTTGATGGCATTTCAACTAATCCAAACTATAAAATGTTGGCATTATTAATAATCCTTTTAATTAATTTGTCTCTATTTTTTGTAATTGGCAATATGGGTAAAGCGTTTTTAAGAAATGCAGGAATTATGGGTTAGAAATTATTTATTTCTTTTTGGATATTCATCTTTACAATTTTGATTCTTCAAATGAAACTGTGATATTTTCTTGTCAAATTAATATTTAAATAAAATTTGGATAATAAAGAGCCAGAAAATCCAGTAGTTTATCTTTCTAATTTAGTCAAGAAATTAGATGTAAAAAACAGAAATGGTTTAGTAGCCTTAGCAATAGTAAACCTTTTAGTGATTCTTTTATTTAAATTTTATTTGAAAGGATCTGGATTATTATCTTGAATTTAACTGCTGGTAGTATTATTCAGTGTTTTAATTAATCATTAGAGATTGAATTTGAATTCAACAAGGAAATTGAAGGCCTTATATAAATAAAAATAGACCCATACATATCCTGCATAATTCTCATTTCATCGTCTAAATATACAATTGAAACCTGGCAATTTGGCGATTCTTTATTCCAAGGTAACTTATTCCATACCTCTTTAACTGGATACCATCTATCCATAAGTAATTCACTAAATAATGGAATCTTATTAAGTCCATCAACTTTGGAAACTTTTGTCTTTTGTAAGTTCATATCAAGTAAATTATTTCTTAAAACTAAATCACTTGCTAGGGTTATTACTCTTCCACCAAAAGTAGGCAATAGTTTGAACCAACCTAAGATAGGAATAGTTGTAAGCCCAAATATTGTAGTGTCAAAAGTAGATATAAATTCTTTTTTTTCAAAATCAATCTTTTGAGCAATTCTCCCAATAGTTGATATGCCAAAGGATCCTACTTGCAATTGATGTAATTTAAAAAAAAGATTACTTTTAAATTCATCATTTAATGCCTTTTCAATAGCAAGGAAGAAAGGAGAACTTCGAAATAATTCAACATTAGAAAAAATCAATTCCCACTCTCCAGACAATAATTTTTCTGATATTTCAAAACTAAAGTCTTTAAGAGCATCAATCAATTCATCCATTTCATTAGCTTTTTCCTCATACATAGGAGAAATTAATTTATTTAATCTTTGCCCTCTATCTGTAACAGCAGCTATTTTATATATATTTGACTTTATCTCTCCAATTTCTTTCATAACTCCAATACAAGAAATACTAATTAATCTTAGGAATTTAATTTGAAGTTGATGGCAATTTTAATAATGCTGGTAATAAAATCAATTAATATTCTCCCCACCTTTTACCAATATCAAAACCCCATTCAGTGGTTAATTTAATTACTTCATCATGATTCTTGCATTTTGAAAGGGATAACTTTTTACTAGGATTATTTTTTATTAGCTCAGCAATTTGATTAAGTTGCTCTATTTTTTTTAGAAAATTACTTAGATCTTTATCTGACATTTATCTAGGAAGTAAATTTTTGATCATAAGTAAATATGTAATAAAGAACCCAGGCAACACCAATAATAAGAATTGCAATCATTATATTTACTGACCAAACTACTTCTATCATGTAATTTTTTTATATATTTTTAATATATCCAAAATTTAAACTAAATTAACCGTTAATAATTTAAATCAAGAACAATACACTACTTTTTCTAAGTGTATAAAATAGTCTTAAATAGTTTAAAAAATTATGGGAGAAGCTAAGAGAAGGGAAGAGTTAGGCTTACCACCTAGAGAAAAGAAAAAGGAAAAACAAACATCGAAAAATCAACTAAACAAAATTTTAAATAAATATCCTTATTTACCTTTCATTTTAGGTTTTTCATTACTAGCAATATTAATTATCGATTTAGTTAATTACTACAAATAGATATATAAAAAGGGGATACTTTTAGCAGAAGAGAAGATTATCTTCGCAATTGCGAAATTATTTTTCCATAATAAAAATAAAACTCATGAAACCGATTAACACCTCATGCGCCTTAATTTTAGGGGTACTAACTTTGTTTTCAATATCTAATGCAAATGCAGGTGGCTGCAGTTCTCATACTGAGAAGAAGGCAGAAATTGAATGCTTGTCTGATGATAAAAAATGTATAGAAGCGAAAGAAAAAGAATCACTATACAAAGTTGAGGCCTAAATGTTTGATAATCTTGGAACTGCTCTAGTACAGGCATTAGGCTTCTTTGCTGTTTTTGGTTTTTTTGTATATCAAACTTTATTCGCAGATAGCAAACCCAAAAATTCAAAATCAAATCCTAAAAAAACAAAGATTTCCGACAAAAAAGAATCAATTAAAAAAGAACCTAAAAAAGGCTTATTTAACAGAAAATCTAAACCTGTTGAAGAGAATTTAACAGTCCAAAAAAAGGGATTATTTGGGAGAAAAAAAGAAGTTATTAAAGAAGAGATTAAACCAAAGAAAAAAGGTTGGTTTAAATAGGTAAAGGTACTTAAACTCTTTTTTGATATCTTTTATACAAAAACTTTTTTTAGTAACTTTATAATTTATAGAATATAACATTCAAAATGAACCATAGAGAAATCACAAAAAAATATAGCGAGTTACTTAACAAGGCTGAGTTTGCTACTGGCCGTAAGGAAGTTGTAGGTCTTTTAAAAAAAGCTGCCAAATTGAAATCTCAGATTGAAATCAATTATTAGATCTTAAAATTAGTTTAATTCTAAATGTAAAAAATTTTTTTAAATAAGTTTTTACATGAGATAATCTGCATAGATTATTTTTCTTATGAATAAAAAAGGTTATACAACCGAAAGCGGTGGTAGACAAAATGGTTTTGCAATTGAACCAGAAATTAACCCCATATCAGAAGGCGAATCAAAGAAATCCATATTTTTATTTATTGGAATATTATTACCTTTTCTAATAGGCGGTTTTTATTATTTAAGGACTCTGAATATATTCTGATATTTTATAAGCCATTTTTAGCAATATATTCTTCTGAGCTAACTATATCTTGCATTAAGCTCTCTGATGAAGGATTAAATCCATTTTGCTCTAAAAAAGATTTAACCTTTTCAAATTTTTGCTGAATTTTTTTTGTATATGGAGTTGTCATCAAATAATCATCTTTTTCTGTTGAATAGTTCATTTGATTAACGGATTACTTTTACAATTAAATTTTGCAAAATATGCTATTGCTAGTGAAGTTATAAATATTACATAAATAATTTAATAGTAATAAATACTTATAAGTTGTTTGTGTGAGGTCGATATTGGTTGATTTTTTTAAAGAGTACTTATAGTAACTAGTTCCATTAAATCTCTGGACTGCAGATATTTTTGAAATACTTCAGAATAAAATGCTTTTTTAGCAGCAAATTTTGATTCGAATTCAATTACTAATCCAAGCTGCCCTCCATCCCATTCATTTGAGGTTGATTCTTGTATTAAATCTCTTTTTACTATTACTCCTCCCACAGATTTAATCCAAGGCAATACTGTCCTTATATATTCCAGAAATAAATCAGCATTTGGAATTGAAATTTTCTTAAGCCAATAGCTCTTTGTCATCAAATCAACATATTCTGGGTAGAATATAGCACATGGAGGTAAGTATTTATCCTTAGCTATATACTCCAGCGTTTATTAAATGGAAACCGAAAATGATTTATTAAATTTACTTCTTAAATCTCCAAATTCAGAGAGTATACGTACTATTGCCGAACAACTTGAAATTGATCATAATTTTTCCTTTAGCAAAGATAGAAATGATTTACAGGGTGTTTGGGAGCTTAGGTGGAGTAGTTCTAATAGTCCTTTTTTAAAATATTCTCCTTTTATTGATAACCTTCAAATTCTTGATCCCTTAAATTTAAATGGTCTTAATTTACTTAAACCTAGAGGAATAAAATCAATTATTGGTACTGGTATTTTAATAAGACTTAATTACATAAATGAAAAAAAAATTGGGGTCAAATTTACACATGCTGGTGTTATTGGTCCTAAATTTGGAAGAAAAAATATAAAGGCTATGAAAGAAATAAATAATGAACAATTAGGGTGGTTAGAGATAACTTATTTAAGCAATAAGCTTAGAATCTGTAGAGGTGATAAAGGAACTTTATTTGTTTTAAGAAAAATAAATTCACCGACTTTATTCAAGAATTTCAAGGAATTTATTAAAATCTATTAAAAATAGAAATTAATTCTTTATCCAAATAGACTTTAATACGAAATAAATTGGTAAATATTTAAATGATTCTTTAGGTATTTCATAACTTAAGAATTTTAGTGCTTCTTCTAACCAGTAACCAATATCAAATCCTAAAAGAATTTTTTCTACAACAAACCAAAATTCTTTATCAAATATAATTCTGAAGTTTAAGTAAATATATTCCCAATGAAAGGTATTCCAATATTGGGTTAAAAATGAGGATAAAATAAGCCAAAGTGATATAAATAGAAAACTTTTAAGAAATTTATAAAATTTTTTCATATACCAGCAACTGTCTTATTTAATTTCAAATATCCCTTATTATTATTTGGATCAAATTTTATTTCCATTAAATATATTCAAAAAGATATAAAAATATTGAGAAAATAGTAAATTTTCGTGGCATTAATAATCTATTCTTCTTTTTTTAGATTCTGTGCCTTTAGATTTTTATTCTTAAGAAAAAATCCTAAAAACAGAAAAGCAAAATATATTAGTAAACTTATGCCAAAAATTAAAACTATCTTTGAAATATCCATAAATGATTTTTTTTATAAATTACAGCATTTTTTGCAAAGTTTTATCTATGGTAATGATTTTTCATTTATCACGATAACGAGCTTCAATTATTAAGCTAATAATATTATTTAAATCATATGCAAGTAGCTTTTGCCTGGAGCCTTTGTCTATCAGTTGGTGTTGTTTTATTATCAATTATTCCATTAACTATAGGGAGAGTTAAAGCGGGATATTCTGTTGAAAATATGTCTGCTCCAAGGGCTTTATTCGATGAATTACCTTCTTTTGGAAAAAGAGCAGTTTGGTGTCATCAAAATTGTTGGGAAAGTATTTCCCTACATGCACCCGCATGTCTTCTTTGTTTGATTAGTTTAACTGACTCTAATATTGCAATAATTGCAGCATTGATTCATCCTATTTTTCGTTTTTTATATATTGGTGCATATATATTTAATATCCCCACAGCTAGAGGTTTAATGTGGGCCTCAGGAATTTTTACAACACTTTTGCTTTACAAAGAGGGCTTAACTCAATTGATATAAACTATTTAAACAATAAACTTTTCTAAATCTTTTAATTGATATTCATTGATTAGTTCCACTTTATTTGATTTTGCTAGTTGATGAGCAGACTTTGTAAAGCCAGATTTTGAGACTATTATTGCATGTGTACCTTTCCAAAATAATTTACCAGCTGAAATTTCCTGAACTGCTTTATTTCCAATAGCTTTTTCATGATCTTTGCATTGAATACATATTCTCAAATCATTTATTGACGCAATTAAGTCAACCCCTTGATCTCCTGTATTAGGGGTTTCTTTTACTTCCCAGCCATTTTGTTTGAGAATTTCCATACAATGATTTTCAAATCTAATACCTTTTTTGTAGTTTTCCTTGTTTTTACTTGAGTAGTTTTTTTCTATTAGGTTTAAGCATGATTTCTCTATTTGACTTGCTATGAATACAAACCAATCTTCAGTCTCGAGCTTTCTAATAGATCCAATTATCTCATCATCAATAGTAGGATTTTCATTACAATACGATCTCCACTTTTCGAAAAATAATTCCATACTTCCAAATTTTTTTAAAATTACTTTTTCCCAGAAGTATGGTATACCCTCTTTAAATCGCTTAGATCCATTAAATATATTTTTCTCAATGGCTTTTTCATCAAGAGGTGGATTGCCAATCCATTTTTTATAATCCTCGTTACCGTAAGCATCTATTTCCCTTAATCTGATCCTCTCCTCTAACAAATTGTATTTGTTTTCTTCTATTAAATTATTAATTGTTTGAATAAAGAAATTGGAATTTAAGGCATTATTTAATTTAAACTTTTTCTTTTTAATTTGATAATCTCTTACAATTATAAAAATTAAAAAAATGATAAAAATAATTAAAATAAAAAAAATTTTCATTAAAGATTTTTATTTTCTATCTAAAAAGTTTTTGTTTTTCTAATAACAAAATTATTTTTTGTTATTACTGAAGATTCATTTACTTCAAACCCATTAATTGCTGATATTTCTCCTTTTATGCCTTCTAATGTTAATTGCTCGATAATGCCTTTTATTACTTCATCCTCGACCAATTTTCTATCAATTCTTTCAGGTGTAATATCTGTAAGCCATTTTGAGGTCTTTTTTTTTACAACCTCTGTAGGGTTAGTTATTTTTAAGTAGATAGCCATTTTTTAAGTCATTCAGTTGAATTATAAGCATTAAATCTTCTTAACTTTTATTATTGTCATTACTTTCCCACTCAAGAAATTGAAAAACAAAAATTGCAAAGATAGAGAAAAATACTATAAACAACCCTAACCATCCTATAAATTTGTGCTCTGTAAAAAGATTTGTAAGCATTGATTTTTCTTGATATCTTGATTCCATTTCATATTGATAAGAATCAATAACTTGAAATATATTCATAATTAATAAATCGTTGAATTGGCGGATAATAATTTCAACCATTTAATTTACTAAAGGCTTCCGATAGGAAATCTGGTCTTTTTCTTATTATAGAAAAATTCAGTTTATTTATTAAGACTAAATTGACTTCAGCAATCGTTAAGATTTCATTTTTCTTGTTAAGAAATTTTGAAATTACATTAATCCTAGGACTTTTATCAATATTGAATTCGCTCTCGATTGTTATTTTTTCACCAAGAAATAAAGGAGATTTATATTTTATTGAAGTATTGATTAAAGGTAAATCTAAGCCATTTTTAGTTAGTTCGAAATAACTTATACCTACTTCTGAAAGTGCATTTATTCGGCTTTCTTCAAGCCAATTAAAATATTTACCGTGCCACATTACGCCTGCATGATCTGCATGTTGAGGTAAAACAATTTTTTCTATTTTCCAAACTGGTTTTGAGTTCATCTTTTATTTAAAAAATATTTTTATTCAATGAAAAAAACTTATTTTGATATTGTAGATTAATTTTGTTTATTAACATAAGAATCATCAAAACTATATTTATAAAGTTATGTTTAATCGTAAAAATAGAAGTAGAAAAATGAAGAAGATTTTTCAATGGGAAGAATATTTAAATTGGAAAAATATGTCAAAGGAACAGAAATTAAATTTCAAGAGGGCGTGCTTATTCCCATTTCTCGTCTATATAGTTTATGTTTTTCTTAATCAGTACTCCTTGGCAATTCTTTTGTTACTAGGTCTTTATTTTTTAATTAGATTTAAAAATAGAAATAAGTTGGGAAGATGAATATTTTTTTATTTTGATTTATTTAGATTTGTTTTAAAATTATCTAGTTTTTCTAAATAACTTTATTGGCATATGACAATAGTATTAGATAAATTTTTTTTATGAAAAGAATTATTTTGTTTTTATGTGTATTAGTTTTTTCAATATTTTCTAATACGAATAATTTATTAGCAAAAGAAATTGAAAATAACATTAAAGATAATATTTCTAATGAAATTGAAGAAATTAAGCCTGATAATAAAAAAACTAATATTTCTAATTCTTCAGCAGAAGATATTTTTGGTGATGAACAAACTTTTCCATTCGTTGCAGGTTTAGGGAAAAATGCAGCCCATTGATTTCAAGGTTCTTGATAATTTAGAAAAAGATTTTTTTAATACTAATGAAAGGTCTTAGGGTTCTAGAGCTTTCTGAAGCACTTAATGTTGATAGCGCTGATTTATTAGCTGTTTGTGCAATTCTAAAAATAAAAGCCACATCTAGATTAAGCATGCTTTCATTTGAAGAATGTAAAAAGATAACTGATTACTATGAAAATAAAAATTAGAATTTTTTATAAATTATTTTATTTTTTAATGTCTTTAATCATTGATACTAAAGTTGAATGAATTTCTTCTTCAGATATTTCATTTTTAAAATTGATAATTGCTGATTGGCCATCGTAATTGATTTTTATATAACTATTATTAATTTCTTCCATATAAGCATTCTCAAATCTTGATATCTTCCCATAATGAATAAGATATTTGTGCACTGAATCTATGTGATCATTGTTCATGTGATCACAAACTCTTTTACTTGTTTCTTTACTAATAATTTTCATTTAAAAAATAAATTTGTTTTAAGCTAATCTATTTTTTTCATTATTCAAAGTTTTAATCATTTTAATTATTAAATTTTTAACTTCATTTTTATCAACAGCTCTAACCAAGTTATTTCTCAAATTTGATGCTCCTTTAAAGTCTTTGCATGTCCATGAGATATGTTTCCTTGCAATTAGCAATCCGTGATCTCCTTTTTCTTTTATTAATTCATCAAGATGCTCAATAATTAAATATAGTTTTTCTTCTGTGTTTGGTTCTTTAAAATTTTTATTTTCTCTAAGGGCATAATCTATTTCTCCTATTTTCCATGGGGATCCTAAAATTCCTCGTCCAATCATTACACCATCAGCATTTGTTTTTTTTAAACAATTAAGAGCGTCATCTGGATTTTTGATATCTCCATTAGCAATTACTGGAATTTCCAACAACTTTTTAAGTCTCCCGATCATTTCCCAATCTGACTTGCCTGAAAAACCCTGTTTTCTAGTTCTTCCATGAAGTGTGATCATCGTTGCTCCCGCATCTTGAAGTTTAAATAAGAAATCCTCTATATTTTCTTCTTTACTATCCCATCCGAGTCGTGTTTTTACTGTTACTGGAACCCTAACAGCTTTTACAACATTTTTGACTAATTCTATAGCAAGTTTTCGGTCTTTAATTAAGGCACTGCCTCCACCTTTCTTTGCAATTTTTTTTACTGGACATCCCATATTTATATCAATTAAGAAAGCTCCAGAGTCCTCAGCTTGTTTCGCAGCTTCAGAAACAGCATATGGCCTATTATCAAATATTTGTACTCCAATTGGACCTTCTTCTAAATCTATTTGATTGATTTTTTGTGTGCCATATCCTTTTTTAAGACTTGTGGCATTTATCATTTCTGTAAAAAGTAAAGAGTTTGGAGCCCATTTACGTACAAGTCGTCTAAAAATGTTATCTGTAACTCCTGCTAATGGCGATAGCATGACCTTACTCGTAATTATCCTGTTAACTCCCCTTCCTTTTAGCTTTATATTTGAAGACATATAATTTTAAATTTATTTAATCTTTCTTTATTATAAATTCAGATATGGAGCTGATTTTATGTTTTCTATTTATTTCTTAATTTATAATAAGTGCTTTTACTTAAATAGGCCTAATTGATTACTTTTTTTGCTAGTTTATGTTGAGTTGAAATTTAAAAAGGAAATTTTTTCTTGTTTATATTAGTATCTATTTTTCTTCCAATAATTATTTTTATTGCACCAATAAATGTAAATGCTATGCAAGGTAATTTAGATTTATCAAGTGCTCAAACTTCTGTAGGCAAAAGATTTGCTAAAGTTTTTTGTGATGCTAAGAGGGAAGGATTAGATTCTGATTTTGCTAGTGAATATGCTTTGAATAATACATATTTAAAATTTGTAGCATTTCCAGACGATGACGAATATTTGGATAATTTATGGAATTTCACCCATAATAATATATTAGATAATTGTGGTGAATTTGTAGATATAAATGATCTAAAAGACCTAGAGATTTTTTTTAAAGAAGAAGGTTTAATTGCATCAAATAGGGAACTCTATTTACCAACTTTTGAGAATAATTAGATTAAATTTTTAGCATGTACTAAAATATAAATAGAATATGAAATTTTATGAAACTATTAGGTTTAAATTCACCTGAAATATTCATAATATTAGTAATTTTGCTTTCAATTTTAGGTCCAAAAAGAATTGAAAAAGGTTTCTTATTATTCAAAAAACTATTAAAGTTCCTCTTAAGTAAAGATGAAGATCAAAGCTCAGCAAATTCAAAAGTAAAACCAGAGGAACCAGAAGAAAGTGAAGTTAAAGAAGAAATAATAGAGTCAGAAGTAAAATCAGAGGAAGTAGAAGAAAGTGAAGTTAAGGAAGAAACAATAGAGGCAGAAGTAAAGTCAGAGGAAGCAGAAGAAAGTCAAGTTAAGGAAGAAACAATAC